>JAHDCP010000135.1:0-1072 GCA_020629775.1 Planktomarina sp. | reverse complement strand
ACCCGGCTTGCCGCCGAACGCGCGTTTTTGGCGGCGTTGGACGGATCCTGCCAAACCCCCATCGCGGCCTTGGCGGAATTGTCAGGCGATCAAATCACCATGCGCGGCCAGGTGATCCGGCCCGATGGATCAGAATCCTTTGAAGACACCCGCACCGTGCCCCAATCGGAAGCCGCCGCCATGGGCACTGCGATGGCTGAAGACATGAAATCAAAAATGAGCGCGGATTTCTTCGCCTGATCCCAAATGGGGTGAGGCAAAGGAATTTGAGGCTGGCCCTACAGAAGCGGGATGTGTCTCGGTGAGGGATTTAGCTCTGAGGTCAGCTATGCGGGACTTTGTTGCCCTTCAGGTCACAAGTGCCTTGAACGGCCTGTCCTGCATTATTTGCCAAGAGTGTCTATTTCCCCACGGGAATATTTGGGGAGATCAGGCCGACGCGTCATTATCAGATCAAATATTTGATCTAAGTTTTCAGGCTCCAAAGATTTTTTAGAAAGTCCGAGGAATTTTTCTTTTCCTTTGGGTGCATTCTTCCACACCAACAGCAAGATGCGATCAGAGATGGCACGATCACCTACAGCGACGAGCTGATCCCATTTGATGGTGCTGTAAGTAAACGGGCCACGGGCGATAAAGCCATCTGAGGTTTCTTTGAACAGAAGACGCTTTTTAAGCATCCACCATATCACATATAGTGACCATAGGCTGAAAATTAGCCCAAATGTGATGTCGTATGTCCAGCCAGAGCTTTGGTATGAATATAGAAAATAGGCGGCACAAAGCGCGGTAATGAGCAGGTTTAATCCCTGCCTTATGGTTCGCTTGCGCGATTGGTACATTTCCATCGGCACATTTTTCTTTCTACACGCTCTAGGTGGACAGTTGTTAGCAGACACTAAATCGAAACGCGGCACCAATCAATATGGGCTCTAAGCTGACATCCACCACTTCCGCCCCCAAACACCTCTGACCCCAACAGCTTGTGTCAAACGCGCAGGTCACCCCAACGCGCGATGGGGTCACGTTCCGTAAAATTCAGAAGAAAACTAAGCGATTACATCGACTTACA
>JAHDCP010000134.1 GCA_020629775.1 Planktomarina sp. | reverse complement strand
ATACAGGTCCTCGGGAATTTAAAGAACCGCACGTCTGCGCTTGCGGGCCCGCCACATTCCTTTAAGTTGCATTTTATGCGCTGGATCGCCCTTTTCATTTGTACAGTTGCATTCCCTGTTCAGGCGGATGTCATCGTGCGATTTGCCGATGGAAACCCCCATGACAGATTTTGGATAAAAAACACCGGATGCGCGGCACTTACCGGTGTTTTGCACATTGATCTGCGCCCAACCGCGGGCCGTGTGATCATCGACACCGCTTATGGTGGCCCTGGAACCAAGGACCCAATGCCCGTGGCAATCGAAGCGGGCAACATAGCCTTGGACCCGGTCATGGATGGCGACCAAGACTTAACCGTTTTTATCCGCAGCTTGGCCCCCAATGAAACGGCTGTTGTGACGTTGGATTTGGACGATACCCGCAGCCGGGGGTTCGTCCCCCGCGTGGAGGTGGACGGATGGGAAGTGGAACATGGTGCACTGACCCTGACCCTGCCCGCTGAACACGGAACACAGCAGGTGAATGCCAATTTTGCCGCCAACGCCACGGCAAGGTTGCCATTGGGGAAGAACGCCCCTTGCGCACCCCCCCCTGCGGATCAACCAACCCCCAACGATCAGGTGGAATTGACCAGCTAAGAACCCCATGCCGTTGTTCATCGTTGGAAGCGCCCTAAGTCTTTATTCAACTGCAAAGGGGGTTTGTTTCATGCGCACAGCTGTTTTCATCGCCGGTCTTATGGCCACATCTGCCCAGGCAGACATTTCTGTCCGATTTATCGAAGGCGCGCCCAAAGATCGCTTTGTGGTCACCAACGTGGGGGATTGCGACATGACAGATTTTGACCTGGAACTGCGTTTGGATGGGTCTGCGGCAGGGTTGATTTTTGACACCACCAGCACCGGCGCGGGGGTCGAGGTTTTTCAGCCCTTGGAAGTGGTGGCTGGCCGCAATTTCCTGGGCGATTTTGACGGGCCCACCGATGGCGATACCCGGTTTTTGATGCCATTCACACGGCTGCCTGCTGGGGATTCATTCGCCTTTACCATTGATGTGGACGACACGTTAACCAACGGGCAATCTGGCCAAATCATCGTGCGCGGTGGCGAAATTGAAGGGGCCAATGTGGTGGTAAGCTATCGCGATATTCAGGCCAGCACGGCCTTTAACACCCAAGCCAAAGCCATGGTGAACATCCCCAACTGCCAGGGCTAAGCCGCTGTTTTCAAAAGCCAATCGGAAATTTGTTGCATGGCGTCGCGTGCAACCTCGTCCGTTCCAGCCATTTGCAAAAATGCGTGGGGGCGGTCTGGGATGGTGATGTTTTCAAAGCTGCGGTCTGGTTTTTGCGATTGCAGCCAAGCGTGGTCGTCCCCCAAAGGATCAGTCCCCGCCGTGACCAACAAACCAGGCGCGCCCTTTGCGGCCGCGGCCTGGGCAATGCCCTGGCCTGCATCACACCCCAGCCGCGCGTACATGCCCAAGACAGATGCATCATCCAAGCCCCCGCTTTCGGGGCCAAAGGTGGCCATACTGTCGGTGCCCACCGCGCCAAAGGCACCGTAAAGGGACACCACGGCGGCAACACGGTCGCGGTGCACAGCGCCCGCTTCGGCCCACAGCGCCATGGCCCCACCCGCACTGTCGCCCATGACGATGGCTTGGGGTTCAGTGCGCAAGAAATCATCCAAGGCTTGGGCCGCTTGGTGATATTGCGACGGGAATTTCGCTTCTGGGCAAAGGGTATAAGGCACGGACAGGATCGTGCGCCCCGTTGTGGCCGCCATCCACGAACACAAGGTGACATGGGTATCTGGGCTGCCAGCCACCCAACCCCCGCCGTGAAAATACAAAATTTTTGTGCCAGACGCGCCCGGGGGATCAAAGCGAAGGGAAGCGCCCGTGATGGTGTCCAGTTTGGTTTGCACCACGTCCGGATGGCAGGTGTCCCGGATCGCCGCCCGATCTTCAGCGTATGCTTTGCGCAAATCTTCGGGGGGTGAACTGCCCCAGCTGAGGATGGGCATACTGGTCATGGGCGCAAATCCTTTTAGAACGCTTCTGGGCGTACCTCGCGGGCCATATGGTCCAAGACAGCGTTTACAAAATTCGCTTCTTTCCCATCTGGGAAAAACGCTTTGGCCACGTCCACGTATTCTGTGATCACCACCCGTGGGGGGGCGATTTGTTCCACCATTTCGGCCCCTGCGGCACGAAACAATGCGCGAATGGTGGGATCGATCCGCGCGATGGGCCATTTGGCCACCAAGGCACGGTCCGTCACTTGGTCAATCTGCGCCTGGTGATTCACAGCCCCACCCATGACACTGCGGAAATGATCCGGGTCACCATCGTTGAATTCGCCTTCTTCGTAAGACGCACCAAATCGGTGATCTTCAAATTCCGCTTGCACAGCGTCCACCGTTTGGCCCGATGTTTCCATTTGAAACAGGGCTTGCACAGCAAACAATCGGCTGGCGGATCGCATTTTGCGTTTTTGGTTTCCCGACAAGGTCATGCCAGTTTGATCCCTTCACCAGCGGTAAATCCAATGGGGCCTTTAGGACGGCCCCACTTACGTGCCAACCCAAGCAAGTTCAGGGATGCAGCGGCCGCCCCCCCAGCTGTATCCAGGCGGTCTGCGTCTGCGCGCTCGACCGCTTGGTCCATGTTTTCCACGGTGATGATACCGTTGCCAATGCAAAGCCCTTGCAAGCCCAACAACATGATGCCCCGCGCACTTTCGTTGACCACCACATCGTAATGGCTGGTGCGGCCGCGAATGACACAGCCCAGCGCCACGTAACAATCGTAATTGGACATGCGTTCAGCCATGGCAATGGCAGTGGGCACTTCCAAAGACCCGGCCACTTCCACCGTGTCGTGACCCGCGCCAGCACGGTCCAGAACACCGCGGGCCGATGCCAATTGGGCGTTGGAAATGGCCGTGTAATACGGCGCAATCACGATCAATGCCTTCACAGGGTCGGCGAAATCCGGCAGTCCCATGTCATAGTCAGAATGTCCGGCCATTATCCAAGCTCCGAAATTTTACGGGTGCCGATGATCTCAAGCCCATACGCCTCTAACCCCACAACTTTGGGTTCCGGCGAATTGGTCAACAGCTCCATCTTGCCAATCCCCAAGGACGACAAGATTTGCGCCCCCAAACCGTATTGGCGCAGGGTTTGCGGTGAAACTTCATCTTCGGCGCTGATTTTCATGTGCAAATCGCGCAACAACACCACGGCCCCCCGCCCTTCTTGGGCGATCAGCTTCATGGCCTCAGAGAATTCAAACGCGCGGCCTGTTTGACCAGACCCCACCATATCCAACATCGGATCCAGCGAATGCATCCGCACCAGCACGGGTTCATCAGTGGAAATATCGCCCTTGATCAGCGCGATGTGTTCTGCCCCTTGGGTTTCATCGGTGTAGATCCGCATTTGCCAATCACCGCCGAATTCAGAATGAATGGTTTCTTCTTGGCGCACTTTCACCAGGTTGTCGTGGCGACGGCGATACGCGATCAAATCGGAAATCGTGCCGATCTTCAGATTGTGTTTTTGGGCGAAGGCGATCAATTCCGGCAACCGCGACATCGACCCATCGTCGTTCATGATTTCACAAATCACGCCCGATGGGTTCAGCCCGGCCAGGCGCGAAATGTCCACGGCCGCTTCGGTGTGACCGGCGCGCACCAACACCCCGCCCGCGCGGGCGCGCAATGGGAAGACGTGGCCCGGGGACGCGATGTCGGCGGCCGTTTTGGTGCCGTCGATGGCCACCGCCACCGTGCGGGCGCGGTCATGGGCGGAAATACCCGTGGTCACCCCTTCGCGGGCTTCGATGCTGACGGTAAAGGCGGTTTCGTGGCGTGACGAATTGTACGACGACATCAACGACAATCCCAGTTCATCGGCCCGGTCGCCCGTCATGGACAAACAGATCAACCCGCGCCCATGGGTGGCCATAAAGTTAATGGCTTCTGGCGTTGCCATTTGGGCTGGGATCACCAAATCGCCTTCGTTTTCGCGGTCTTCGTGGTCCACCAAAATGAACATGCGCCCATTGCGGGCGTCTTCCAATATTTCTTCAACACTGGAAATTGCATCAGACCAGTCCTGTTCCACAGGGCCCGGCTTTTCGAACGGCAATACATCAGACATAAAAAATCATCCCCAATCCTTCAGACGCGCCACGTATCGGGCCAGCGTGTCGATCTCAAGG
>JAHDCP010000030.1:2355-26646 GCA_020629775.1 Planktomarina sp. | reverse complement strand
AATTGAGCATTCAAATTCAAATGCCCGTTTGGGTTGGGTGGCGGCTAATCGGACAAACCCGACTTTCGCCGCGGCTGCGCGAAGGTCCGCATTGTTGAGGGAAAACTAGCTTTCGGCTGGGACGGGTTTCGCGGGCTCTACATGCTAAACGACGAGCGTTATCCACACAGGTAGTGTTATGCAGGCTAACCCAGTTGACTGGGCAATGATGGTTGCTGGTCCGCGTCGATCTGCGCCGAAGCGCGCCGCCAGCGTTTGTGCGGCAGCAGCGGTTGGAAGGGCGGCGAAGAGCACGATGACAGCTGTTTGCGTCGGATTGAGTTCCATGACCTTGGCCAACCCAACTGCGCAGAGCGGCAGTAGAACCAATTTGATCAGGTGAAATCCACCCGTGAGACCACTTAGCCCACACAGTACGCGCAAGCTCAAGGAGGCACCAATAGAGAGGAGCGCTGCAGGAATTGCGACATCGGCCACACGGTTCAGGGCCAATTGGGCTGTGTCTGGCACGGCGAGGCCTGTGGCTCCGACAAGCAATCCGGCGCTGCTGGCCAGAAAGAAGGGGTTCGTGACAATCGCTTTGGACACAGGGCCGATGGTCTGACCGGCTCCGCGTGCCAGCGCGCCGACAGCAAGGATATTCGCCAGTGGCACAGCCAAGCCGATGGCAACTGCCATCAAGGCAGCGGCCTCTTGCGGCAGTGCCTGAGCAACAACAAAGGCGAGCCCCGCGTTGAACCTCCAGGCCGTTTGCCAGATACCGGCGAAATCCAGAAAGGATGCGGGTCCAAGTCTCCGAAGTGGCCAGGCCAAAACAAGACCAAGACCCATCAGAACCCAGACCGCAACACCGATAGAGGCAATGTCACTTAGGCCAATCGGACGTGCGGCCGCCGCAGTGAACATGAGGGCGGGGAAGAAGACATAAAAGCAGAGCTTATCAAGGGCGACCCATAGGGTGTTGTCGAAAAACCGTCCAAGCAGCATGCCAAGCGCGATGATCATGACATCTGGCGCAAGGGCCAAAATGATTGAGCTTGCTCCGGTCATCACGCGGACAAACGCGCTGCTTGGGCGAGACGGTCAGTTGCCTGTTTCAACGACTTCACATCGTTGGAGGCAAAACAGAACCGGGCATAAAGCGCAATCTCGCCACCTTGGCCGCTGGCATCGAAGGCGGCACCCGGCGCGTAGAGCACGCCTTGGGCAACGGCGGTCTCAAACAACCGAGCTGTATCAATATGCTTGGGCAGTCGGGCCCACAGGAACATCCCGCCCGTCACGGCAGGCACGTCAAACCCTGCCTCAACAAGTCCTTCGCGCAAGGCATCATGCCGCGCGCGGTAAAGCGCGCGCGCCTTGACCAGCCAGTCATCAAACCGACCCGAGGACAGATAGGCCAGAACGGTCATTTGCGCTGTGCCGCTTGATTGCAAATCACTTGCCTGTTTCAGTGCCGTGATGTGCGGCGTGAGGTCTGAGGTCGCGAGCATCCAGCCGATCCGCAGGCCCGGCGCGATGGACTTGGAACATGATCGCAACGCAATCACCCGTGCGCCGCACGCCCCGGCCATCTCCCAAAGGGAGGGCGGTGGTGGCGCATCAAACCACAGGTCGCGGTAGGGATCATCCTCGATGACCAACACACCCGTCCGGGCACAAAGCGCCAACAGCGCGCCTCTACGGTCTTCGCTCAGGACCGATCCGGTGGGGTTCCCAAACGTGGGTGTGAGATAAAGAGCGCGGGCTTTGCTGTCCTGAATGGCTTGCTCCAACGCGTTAAGGCAAAGCCCGCCTGCGTCTTCACGCACGGGGTGGGCCGTGACACCGCAGGCCGCGAGGACAGACAGTGTCGCAGGATAGAGCGCCTCTGGGACCAAAACAGTATCGCCTGGATCGCACAAAGTTCGTATGGCCAGATCAATCCCTTGTTGTGCACCAGACGTGACGATCACGCTGTCTGGCTGGTCCCCCGACAGATGCGCAAGGGCGCGCCGCAGCCGTGGATCACCTGCCGTGGGGCCGTAGCGCCACGCCATCGGATCTGCAGCTGCTGCATCAAGTGCATCTCGCAAACCGACGTGATCGCAGGCGTCGGGCGAGGGATGGCCGTTGGCCAGTGAAATCATACCATCGCGCGCAGCCAAGGGGTAAAGCGCACGCAACGGATTTTCAGGAAGCGCCATTGCGGCGCGCGACAGCGGGGTTGTGTGGGGGGCAAGATACGTCATGCGTCATGCTTTGCGTGACAAGCTTGCCATAAACAAATAACCAATGGTTATGAATTTGCGCCCTTTCGATACCGTTCCCATCATTGCTTTGCGGGCCCTGCCGCTGATCCAAGAGACTGGCAGCATCACGCGTGCTGCACATGCCTTGGGCGTGTCACAACCCGCCATCAGCCGAGCCATCGCCATCCTCGAAGACAAATCTGGGGTCATGGTGACGCATCGGATTGGCGGTCAGGTTAGACTAACGGCAGAAGGTGAGCGTTTGGCAGAACTCGGGCATCGCGAGGCACTGCTGCGCCAGGACGCGTGGGAGGATGTGACCGCCCTGAAAGGCAAAAAAGCCGGGGCTTTGCGCATCGGTTCTATTGGTGCTTCCGCCTCGACCCGGCTTTTGCCTCAACTGCTGGGGCGCTATCAAAGCCGATTTCCTGAAATCCGCCTTTCTGTCCGCGAAATTCCCGAGACCGCGATGGCCGAAGCGCTCAAAACCGGGGTCGTCGATGTCGCCATCAAATTGGCACAGGACGACCCTTCACTAGAACAACTCCCGCTTGCCGATGACCACTTGGTTGCCTTGCTGCCCACTGACCGGAGGTGGCCCGAGCGGCTTACGCCGAAGGACCTTATGACATTGCCGTTCGTTATGACGAAAGGCGGATCAGAGCCCTTGGTCCGGGCCTGGTTCGCCCATGCTGGGGTTACGCCTGATATCCGGCATGAGGCACAACAGATCACATCTCTGTTAGCGCTTGTGCGTGCGGGTCTGGGGGCGACGATCATTGCCGATCTTGCCGCGCCAGAACATCACCCGGGTCTCGTTAAGGTGTCTCTTGAGCCCCCAGCCCCGCGCGAAATCGTCCTTGCGCGTGTGGCGGGTAACCCAACTTCCGAGGCTTTGTCAGCCCTTTGGAAATTGATCTGAGCTGCGTCTGCAGTTCACTTCGGCTTCGGAAATAAAATGGGCGGGTTGACCGCGTTCTCGTGGATTTCGCGATCACGGGTTCTAAGGGATCTTCACGCATCAGACCTACAACCAAGTCTGGAGTGCATCCAATCCATATCTATCCCTCTCGCTCCGCGAATGCGGACATTGGTTGGTCCCGCAGCATCGGTTACTTTGGGCTCTAAGCGGCCTTCCGCCCCTTCACCACATCGTCTTTTTCGCCCGCGCCGCCTGATCCGTATCATATCCGTCCGCGTCCACAGCCCCATCCGTTTGGGCCTTCAAAATCTGGCCCATGGTGGGCAGATCGGGCATGGGGGCGCCGTCCCAGATGTGGGACCGCAGGATCGCGCGGGAACATTGGGAATAGACTTCCCCCACCTGGATCACGATCACCGATGCCGGGTGTTTGCCGCCCTGTTCGAACGTCGCGGTGGCGGCCGGATCATCGGTCAAATGGGCGGTGCCGTTCACGCGGATCACGTTGTTGGACCCCGGGATCATGAACATCAACGACACGCGCCCGTCGGTGACGATATTGCGCAGGCTGTCCAGGCGGTTGTTGCCGCGCCAGTCAGGCATCCACAGGGTGTTTGCGTCCACGATGCGCACCACGGGGCCATCATCGCCCCGGGGGCTGCCATCGGTGCCGCCTGGGCCCACGGTGGTTAACACGCAAAACCGCGATGCGTTCAGCCAAGCGCCGTATTCAGGCGTGATGTGGTTTGCCACTTTATCCAAGGACGCAGATGCGGGCGCGCGCGTGTAAATCGCCTCCAACGCGGCGATATCTTTAACCTTGTTCAAAGCCAGCCTCCGCCATCAGGGCGTTGGATTTTTCTTCGATCTGGGATTCCAGCAATTCCATGAAGGGTGCTTCCTCCATGCCGGGCATGATCGGGTCCAGAAATTCCACCACCGCCGTGCCGGGTTTGCGCATAATGCCGTGCTTGGGCCAAAACACACCCACGTTCACAGCCGTAGGCACGCAGGGTTGGTTCAGGGTTTTATACAAGATCGCCGTGCCCTTTTTGTAAGGCAGCGTATCGCCCGGCGCGACACGGGTGCCTTGGGGGTATATGCACAATTGCCCAGGGGCCGCCCGGCCCGATTGCACATCCGCCAGCATTTTCTTCACCGCCTCTGTGCGGCCACCCCGGTCCACCGGGATGCAGCCCAGGCGGTAGGAATACTGCCCCAAGATGGGGGCCCACATCAGTTCTTTCTTCATGATGAAGCGCGCACTGTCCAAGCATCCAAAGATAATGATGATGTCAAAAAACGACTGGTGCTTGGCGGCCACCATAACCTCGCCCGTGGGCACCGTGCCGCGGATTTCAGATTTCAATCCCACCATGACCCGCGCGGTAAACACCACCCACCGGCAATATGTTTTGCACGCCATGCTGGCATATTTCTTGTCCAGCAGCATGGGGATCAAAAACACGATCGCCAGAACCAACATGGCCAAATACATTTGAATGATGAACAGCAGGGACAAAACCCATTGAAGTGCAGTTTTCATGCCAGGGACCTTAACATACGACGGGCCGCCCGACGGGTGGCGAAAAACGCGATAATCGCGGTGATGATGGGGATCAAAGCTGGCATCAACCAGGATGATCCAGACGGGGCCAGCCCAGTCAAATACCCCGCAGGGCCGCCGGCCGCTGGCATCAACACCAGCGCCAAAATGCCCAGCAGAACGCCAAGAATGGCCCCCAGCAGCCCGCGCAACGTAAACCGCCGCACAAACGCCAAGGCGATATAACTGTCGCGCGCGCCAATCAGGCGCATCACGGAAATCACTTGGGCATTGGCGGCCAAAGCAGATTGCGCCGCCAAGGTCACCACCACAGCCAATGTGGCCAGGATCAATCCCAGGGCCACCCACCCCATGAACTTCAGCCGATTGGCGGCATTCACCAGGGGTTGGCGCCAACGGCGGTGCGTATCAAACACCGCACCTGGCGCTTCTGCGGCCAAGCGAAACTGCAAATTCTGCGCATCAAACCCTGAGGGGCGTTCCACAATTTCGATCAACGTGGGCACGGGCAACAAATCCAAGGACAATTCTTCCCCAAACCAAGGGGCCAACAGATCTTGTTGTTCTTCAGCATCGATCACGCGGTAACTTTCCACGCCCGGCGTGGTTTCCAAAACGGCCAACACCGCATCCCGCTGCGCCATGGCCTGTTCTGCGGATGCCGCGATGCGGATCGTGGCACTGCGGGACAATTCAGACGTCCACTTGTCCGCCAAACGCCCCGTTGCCATGGAAAACGCCAGGGCAAAGGTGGCCAAAAACGCCATGGCGGCGGCGGCAAAAACTGTCAGCCGCACGGTGTATCCCGTGGGCGGCACCATGCGTTCCGCCTGGGCGTCACCGATCAAAAAGATCAAGAAGTTTTCAATAATGCCTTTCACAGATCTGCCCCCGCCAACCAAACTTGCTTGGCTTGAATGCGCAAAACACGGGCCTGCACTTGGGTTTTTGCCGCCCGGATCAAGGCCATATCGTGGGTCGCCAGCAAAACGGTTTTGCCCATCTTGTTCAGTTCCACCAACAGTTTCAGCAACCGCTGCGACATTTCCCAATCGACGTTTCCTGTGGGTTCATCCGCCAAAATAATGTCCGGCGCGTTGATCAAGGCCCGCGCCAAAGCCGCCCGTTGCCGTTCCCCGCCAGACAAGGACGGGGGCAAAGAATTTGCCACATCCGTTAACCCGACCCATTGCAAAAGATCGTTCAAATTGCCCACGGTCTTGGCACCCTTTTGGCCGCTGACCAACGTGGGCAAAGCAATATTCTCTGTCACAGACAGATGGTCCAGAAATTTACAATCCTGGTGCACCACGCCCACATTCCGGCGCAAGAACGCCACGCCGTCCCGGTCCAATGTGGCAGCATCTTTGCCAAACACCCGGATTTGCCCGGCAGACGCCCGCAACGCCGCATAACACAGCTTGATCAACGTGGTCTTGCCTGACCCAGACGGCCCCGTCAGAAAATGAAATGATCCTTGGGGTAAGGAAAAAGACACCTCGTCCAGCAACGCACTGCCGCCGTAAGAATAGGTGACATTTTGAAATTCGATCACTGCCGCGCCCCCTTGGCAACCTGGCGCAACTGTGCCGCATCAGGACCCTGGGTTCAACGGTGTGACGTGTAAATTCTGATCCTCCCCATTGCGTGTTGGGCCGAAGTTGACCATTTGTAGGATGAAACAAGTTAAGAAATGGCCGATCTCGTGCGTTTGACCTGTCCCAACTGTGCTGCGCGGTACGAAGTACCCCAATCCGCTGTCCCTGCGGAAGGCCGCGATGTGCAATGTTCAGATTGTGGCCACACCTGGTTTGCCCGGCCCCAAGCGGCGTTCAAACCTTTGGCATCGGCCCCGCGCCCGCGCCCGGCCCCAAAGATGGACCCCAAGCCATATCCGCCGGAAGACCGCCAACCCAAGGCCCCGCCGCTCAGCGACGATGCGAAATCGATTTTGCAGCAAGAAGTCAGCCGCGAAATGGCCGTGCGCAAAGCAGAAGCGGCCGCAGCCATGGAACGGCAAGAGGATCTGGGCCTGGATGATTTGCCCATCCCAGCCCCCCCCCAAGGCCGCGAAGCCCTGCCCGATATCGGGACCATCGACGATAAGATGGATGCGGGCCTGGACGCCATGGAACCCCGCGAAAAAGTGCTGGCGGAACCAACGCCAGACGCCACGCGCAAACGCCGCCGTATCGGATTTCAAATTGGGTTCTGGACAGCCGTTGCCGTAGTCGCGGGCTTGGTGGCGCTTTATCTGCTGGCCGGTCCCATCGGGCAAGCGGTCCCCCCAACAGCAGAACCACTTGCCGCCTATGGGGCCTGGGTGGATGGCATCCGCAGCTGGTTAAGCGAACAGGCCAATGCCGCGCAAATTTGGCTGGACGCCCAGATGGCCCCAAGCACCGACTCCTAATTTGAACATCCCTTCACTTTGAGTGGGAAATACCTCGGTGGTTTGGAGGCAGCGCCTCCAAGTCCCGCGTGGTCACACGCAAAAACATCATGGGCGGGCGCAGCCCGCACCGCCGGATCAGTCTTCCAACAAACGTTCCAGATAATCGCGCTCTTGCTGTGGGCGGTCCAAAGCCCCGGACCGACGGCGAATTTCGTCCTGCAATTCCTGGCTGCGGCGGCGCAGTTCTTCTTCGGGGATCAAATTATCTTCGCCTTGTGAATTGCCGTTCAAGCCCAAAGCGCGCCCTGTGGGGTCCACTTGGTCTTGGGGCTGGGGCTGTCCGGGTTGGCGGCCATCGGCTTGGCCTTCGTTTTGGGCCTGACCCTGATTTTGCTGGCGTTCTTGGGCCAAAGCCTCCCCCAAACTGCGCAGACCTTCGCGCAGGTTGTCCAAGGCCTGGGATTGGTTTTCGATGGCGCCGGGCAAGTTTCCATCGCGCAGATCACGTTCAGCACGTTCCATCGCTTCGCCGGCTTCATCCAAACGCCGCCGGCCTTCTTCGCCCGCTTCCGTTCCTGCCCCAGGCAAGCCCTGTTGTTGGCGCTGCAATTCCCGGCGCAACTGTTCTTGGCGGCCGGCCAAGTCATCTGAAAGTGATTGCTGGCCCTGCTGTTGTCCTTGGCCTTGTTGTTGCCCCTGACCCTGTTGCTGGCCTTGTTGTTGCCCTTGCTGCTGGCCGTTCTGACCTTGCTGGCCAGGTTGTTGTTCGCCTTGCTGCTGTTGGTCGCCTTGTTGCTGACCCTGCTGTTGCTGGCCATTTTGGTTGAACTGTTCTTGCAATTCGCGGAACGCATCGTCGCTCAACTCTTGCTGCTCGCGCAGGGTATCAGACAGATTTTCCATCTGTTGCTGGCCTTGCCCATTTTGGGCTTGCTGCACTTGCAGATTGTCCATCAACCGTTCGATTTCTTCCAACAACTCTTGCGCTTCGGCCATCCGGCCCTCTTCCATCAGCTGTTGCAAACGATCCATCATTTCTTGCAATTGATCTTGGCTGACGCTGTCACCTTGCTGACCTTGTTGTTGGTCTTGGCCCGGTTCTGGTGGATTGCGTTCCGCATATTCGCGCATGTAGTCGCGCTGCGCTTGGCGCAATTCTTCCATCAACCGCTTGATATCTTCGGGGCTGGCCCCATTGCGGATCGCTTCCGCCAATTTTTCTTCTGCGCGTTCAAGGGCGGCGGCCGCATCGGCCAAATCGCCGTCTTCCACTTCAATCGCCAAGGCCCACAAATCTTCGGCCACGTCATCCACACGGTCGGGGCCAAAATCATCGGCTTCCAACTGGTCAATGATCCCCTTTAAAACAGTGCCATCTTCCGCATCGCGGAACACCTCGTCGGGGGTCAAGCTGATGGCGCGCAGGATCTGACCGATCCGCGGGGCATTCTTATCAGACCACAAAATATCCCGGCGCTGTTCGATCAACGCCTTCGCCACGGGATCAAAGAATGCGCGTGCGGGCAAAATTTGTTCTGCCCCAGACGGCGCACTGATTTGCCCTGCTGCATCGGTGACCGAAAACGCAATCTTCACCGGCAGTCCCGCCCACGGATGCTTGGCAAAATCTTCGACAAAGCTTTCATCAAAGGCCGTGCGCGTTCCCGATACAGTTAACGGTAAGGCCGATTGATAAGGATCACGCGCAAACGGTGCGATTCGCAATCCATGGCGGCGATCCACTTCCGCCAAATTCAATGTCACCACGATCTGGCCCGCCACCACGCCGTAATCATCGCGGGCGGCAAAGTCCTGGCGCAACACGCCGGGGGACACACCGCGCCCAGCGGGGGCATCTTTTAGGGCCACAGTGGGGGGCGTATCGGGTTGCATCGCGATGATCCAATTCGCACCGCGCGGTCCATTCACCGACAAACGCCCTGATTGCGTGACAGCAAAGCTTTGTTCCGCATCAGCCGCACTGCCCACATCATCGGTGCGGGCCGAAACGGTTTCATCAATCGTCAGGGCCCCTACATCCCCATACAGCCGGAACAAGATGTCAGACCCTTGGGGCACACTCACCGTTTGGCCCAGCAGGTCGTTCAGATACAGCGTGGGTTTGCCAGTATACCGGGGCGGTTGAACCCAGCCTTCCCAGCTTGGGCCGCCACTTTGCGCCTGTTCAGGTGTAACTGACACACCGCGCAAGGACGCCACACTGCCGAACATAACCCCCAAAAGGGCCAACAACACAGCCACATATCGCAACGCAAACGGATCATACCGCGCCACGCGTAAATTTGGGGCTTGGGCTTTGGTGGCGCTGGCCTGTTGCGCCATGCGGTTTTGGTGGGCGGCCCAAATGGCAGCCCCCGCGGGATCATCTGCCCCCACCAAGGGTGTGTCATCCAATGCGGCCAGCGGGCGATCAACGGTCAACGCGTCCAAACGGGTTTGGGCATCCACGCGGCGCGGACGTTTGAACCGCAAACAGCCCCAAACAAATGTCCCCAAAAGGGCCACGCCTGCCAAAGCCGTGCCAACCCAAACGGCTTCCACGGACCACAAATGCGGCGCCCCCAACAAAGCCACCCCTGCAATGGCAAGGATCACACTGAAAAACGGCCAAAATGCATGGAACACGCGTTCCGCCCACAGGCCCAGGTGCGTCAACCGCAAAGCGCGGCGCGCGTGTCTTGGGGGGCGCACCTTCAAGGGGCTGCGCCTGCGGGTGGGTTTATAACCATTCGGGGATGGTATCGCGATTTATCATCTCGTCAAAGGTGGGACGGGCGCGGATAACTGCAAATTGATCCCCTTGCACCAAAACCTCCGGGATCAGCGGGCGGCTGTTGTATTCGCTGGCCATCACAGCACCGTATGCCCCGGCACTGCGGAACGCCACCAAATCCCCATCTTTCAAAGGGGGCATATGGCGGTGCTTGGCAAAGGTATCACCGCTTTCACACACAGGCCCCACAATATCGTAGGGCACTTGATCCACACCGGGATCAGCCTGCACGACGGGCACGATGTCATGGTGGGCTTCATACATGGCGGGGCGGATCAAATCGTTCATAGCCGCATCCACGATCAAGAACTGACGGTCTTCACCTTGTTTAACGTAAATCGTTTCGGTCACCAAAATACCCGCATTCCCGGTCAACATGCGGCCCGGTTCCACCTCAATCTCGCAACCCAGGTGGCCCACTTTTTCTTGCACCATCGCACCGTATTCCGCCGGTGTGGGGGGATGTTCATTGCCCGCCTCGTATGGGATGCCCAAACCACCGCCCAGATCCAAGCGCTGGATGTCATGGCCATCAGCGCGCAACGTTTCAGTCAGTTCCGCCACTTTGTCATAGGCCAGCCCAAAGGGTTCAAGCTCCGTCAGTTGTGATCCGATGTGCACGTCGATGCCCACCACTTTCAGCCCGGGCAAATCGGCCGCCATGGCATATACTTCGCGCGCGCGGGAAATGGGGATGCCAAATTTGTTTTCGGACTTGCCCGTAGCGATTTTGGCATGGGTCTTGGCATCCACATCGGGATTCACCCGAATGGTGATGGGGGCCACTTTGCCCAGCGACGTGGCCACATGCGACAGCACCAACATTTCCGGTTCTGATTCCACATTGAACTGGCGAATACCGCCTTCCAACGCGATGCGCATTTCTTCACGTGTTTTGCCCACGCCCGAAAAAACAATCCGGTCCCCTGGCACACCCGCCGCACGCGCCCGCGCGTATTCCCCCGCAGACACGACATCCATGCCGGCACCCGCATCCCCCAGCAGCTTCAAAACCGCTTGGTTGGACAGGGATTTCATCGCGAAACATACCAGATGGTCTGCCCATGCCAGGGCATCATCCATGGCTTTGAAATGGGTCAACAGCGTTGCAGATGAATACAAGTAAAACGGCGTGCCCACTTGTGCAGCAATGTCTGCAACAGACACATCTTCGGCGCACAGCACCCCGTTTTTGTACAGAAAATGGTCCATGGCCTGGCTCCCGTTCAAAGCGTTACAGGTCAGATATCACCGCGCAGCGCGGCGTCCACCCTTAACGCGCAAATGCTTGAGCTGCGGCCAAAATCGCTTGGGCCTGTTTCAAGTGCGGGATATCCACCATCTTGCCGTCGATCGCCACGACCCCATCACCAGGATGGGCCGCGAATTCCGCCACCACGCGCCGGGCATGTTCCACTGCATCCGCACTGGGGCAATACGCATCATTGATGGGCCCCACCTGGGCCGGATGAATGGCCAACCGCCCCGTGAACCCTTCTGCAAAAGACCGTGCCCCGCTGGTGGCCAAACCGTCCATATCCCGAAAATCAGCGTGCAAGGTATCAATGGCGAACACGCCTGCGGCTTTGGCGGCCAGCAATGTCAGGCTGCGCACCTGTTCAAACACAGGGTACCACGCCCCACTGGCATCTTTGTTTCCAGTGGCCCCCAAATCTGTGGCCAAGTCTTCTGCGCCCCAGGTCAGCCCCCAAAGCCGTGGCACATCAGCCCCAACGTAGTCGCCCAATGCAAAAGGGGCAGCTGCGGTTTCAGTCACAATCGGCAAAATCTTAATGCGCTTTTCAGGGTCAAATTCATCCAGCATCGCAGACAAGGCTGCCACATCCGATGGACCGCTGGCTTTGGGCAGCATGATCCCATCAGGCAGAACATCGCGGCACGCTGCCAAATCATCGGCCACCATCCCACTGTCCATGGGGTTGATCCGCACCCAAACACTGGGCGTCCAGTCCTGCACCAATGCCGCCGCCACAATACTGCGGGCCGCGGGCTTTTGATCTGGGGAAACGGAATCTTCCAAATCCAAAATCACCGCATCCGCCTCAGACGCACGCGCCTTGGCCTGCTTCTTTTCACTGTCGCCAGGGACAAAAAGGAAAGAACGCAGCGGTCTCATGCGGGTTTCTTTCGCTGCAAACCACTGCGCTTGCAGGTGGCCACCAAATCACCATCTTGGTTGAACGCCCGATGGGCAAAGGTCACGATCCCCTGGTCAGGGCGCGATTTACTGGCCCGCAACTCCAACACTTCTGTTTCAATGCGCAAAGTATCCCCAATGAACACCGGCTTTGGGAATCGCACTTCGTCCCAACCCAGGTTCGCCACAGCCGTGCCCAAGGTAGTGTCCCCCACGGACACGCCCACCATCAAACTTAAGGTAAAACAGGAATTCACCAAAACCCGGCCGAATTCAGTTTCCGTCCGGCAGTATTCCGCATCCAAATGCAATTGGGCTGGGTTATGGGACAACGTTGAAAACAACAAATTGTCGGTTTCTGTTACGGTCCGCTTGATGGGGTGGTCAAACACCTGCCCCACTTCCAATTCATCAAACCACCTGCCCGCCATATGGTATCCCCCCTCCCATCAAAGACCGCATAACACATCTTCTTTGCGCCAAAAATACCTGGCTACCAGGCAAAAACCCATGCCCGAATGGGCATGGCAAACATCACGGGCGGCCCGGCACGGGGCGCGCACCGCGGTCAGCGCCACCGCAAAAAGATGTAAAGTGGCAATCCACAGCTGACCCCAATGCCAAAAATGGCCGGGATTGCAATCAGGTTGATCCAGCGGCGGGATTGCACGGTTTCAACGATGATCCACACCGTCAACGCCACCGCTGCCACGGTCAAATCCCACACCAAACCGCTGGTGGCGGCGTTTACGTGCCAGGCATCCACCATTTTGCCCAAGTCGTAGCCATTGGCATTAAACCAGGTGATGAACCAAGACATGGGATGAATGGTGCCCCAAACCGCCAGTGCCAAAAATATCCAACGGGCTTGGCGCATATCAGAAAGTTACCCCAGCGGCGGTGCCTTCAGTGCCGGTGGCAACGGTCACGGGGCCCTTTTTCACTTGCACGCCCACAGTCGGCCTAACGCCATCAGGCCCGATTTGAATGCCCACGTTGGCCGAAGGGGTGATCGGTGCACCATCTACGCCACACCCCATCAGCGCCGCGATGGCCAAAACTGCGAATATTCTCATGCCAAAACCTCTTTCCAGTGTTTAATCTGCGCGCGCACATTGTCTGGGGCCGTGCCGCCAAACGACGTGCGCGATGTGACAGAGGCTTCAACGCTCAGCACTGTAAACACATCTTGGGTAATATCAGCGTGAACAGACTGCATGTCCACCAAGCTCAAATCCGGCAGATCGACCCCGCGCTTTTCCGCCAATGCCACCAAGCTGCCAGTCACATGGTGCGCATCCCGGAACGGCATGCCCAGCGCCCGCACCAACCAATCGGCCAAATCCGTGGCGGTGGAAAAGCCTGACGCTGCCGCCGCGCGCAAATGATCGCGGTTTGCGGTCATGTCAGACACCATGCCTGTCATGGCAGCCAAGCCCAGCATCAAATTGTCCGCTGCATCGAACACCTGTTCTTTGTCTTCCTGCATGTCTTTGGAATAGGTCAGCGGCAAGCCCTTCATCACCATCATCAGCGCCACATTGGCCCCAAAGATGCGCCCGATCTTGGCGCGCAGCAGTTCTGCCGCATCAGGGTTTTTCTTTTGCGGCATGATGGACGACCCGGTGGAAAACCGGTCCGACAAGGTGACAAATCGGAACTGCGCCGATGACCAAATCACCAATTCTTCGGCGAACCGCGACAAGTGCATGGCGCAAATGCTGGCGCACGACAGAAATTCCAAAGCAAAATCCCGGTCACTGACCGCATCCAAGGAATTGGCGCAAGGCCTGTCAAAGCCCAGCGCATCTGCGGTCATCTGGCGATCAATGGGAAAGCTGGTCCCCGCCAAGGCCGCCGCCCCCAAGGGGCTTTCGTTCATACGCCGGCGGGCATCTTGCATGCGGGATTTATCCCGGCTCAGCATCTCAACGTAGGCCAACATGTGGTGGCCCCAGGTTACAGGTTGCGCGGTTTGCAAATGGGTGAAGCCCGGCATCACCCAATCAGCCCCCGCTTCGGCCTGCGCCAAGAATGCGCGCATCAGGGCATCCACCCCTTCAATGGCGGCATCCATCTGGTCGCGGACCCACAGCCGGAAATCAGTGGCGACTTGGTCGTTGCGGGACCGTGCCGTGTGCAATCGGCCCGCAGGTTCCCCCACCAATTCCTTCAACCGGGCTTCCACATTCATGTGAATATCTTCCAAAGCCGTGGAAAACTGAAACGTGCCGCCTTCAATTTCTGACAACACCGTGAGGAGGCCTTCCCCGATCGCATCCGCATCGGTATCTGAGATGATACCAACCGCGGCCAACATGTTCGCGTGGGCGCGGCTGCCTTGGATATCCTGGGCCGCCATGCGCTGGTCAAACCCGATGGACGCATTGATCGCTTCCATAATGGCGTCTGGTCCAGCGGCAAACCGCCCGCCCCACATCTGGTTTTGGTCTTTGGTCATGTTTGTCTTTCGAAAGGCTTTGAAATGCGTAAGTTACTTGGCTTTGCCCTTTATATGGCCCTGGCGGGCGCTGCAAACGCTGACCTGTCTGCAATCGCGGACATGCGTGAAGGCGACATGCGCAAATTGCGGTTCCATTCCGAAGCCCAGACCGTGCCCGATCATTCTTTCTTGGCAGAACAGGGCGGCGACATGGATATGTCTGCGTATAAGGGCAAAGTCGTGGTTTTGAACTTCTGGGCCACTTGGTGCGCGCCATGTCGCCACGAGATGCCGCAACTTTCCCAATTGCAATCAGACCTGGGCGGCGATGATTTGGCCGTCGTGACAGTGGCCACAGGCCGGAATGAGCCCGCCGCTATGCAATTGTTCTTTGATGAAATCGGGGTTGAAAACTTGCCCCTGCACCGCGACCCACGCCAATCTTTTGCGCGTGCCATGGGGGTTTTGGGTTTGCCAGCCACCATCATTTTGAACCGTGAAGGCGAAGAAATTGCCCGTATGCAAGGCGATGCAAACTGGGCCAGCGAAAATGCAAAAGAGATTCTAAGCGCGTTAATCGACTGATCGAATTCGAAAACGAGCCAAGGAAATTTTTACTAAAATTGGCAAATACAAAACGAAGCTAAGGAAATTCGGCAGCTTTTTGCCCAAAAAGCAAACGTTCTCATTAATTTCGACATCTTTGTAGTTGATACGCTAATCAACCACATACGGTAATTAGTTGGAGAAACGGCAATGCCAAATTATACAGTGTGTGCTTACGATTGGCAGGGTCTAATATCCAAACCAGGAAGCGGCGAATCTTTCACTTATACAAGCGCGGCTTACGGCGACCCCCATGAATTGACAGTCAACGACGACGATCAATGGGCGGACAGTAAAACACCGGACAATGAAAATGGTGCTGATGCGACTTACGTAAGTGGTTCAGGTGAACCGTCTTGGGTTGCCGGCCAATCACTGGATCACAATGCAGTCCACTCATTTTCGGGCAGCGATGGATCAACCATTACAGTCGGCTGGCTAACCAATGGTTCTGGTCACCAAATGATGGCGACCGCACCTTTTCAAGAAGGTGTGACATACACTGAAATTCCGGGGTCGACCACGTCGAACGTGCCTGCGTCCACTTATGAATGGTCAAGCTTCGACTTCTCACACCCAACAGCCCCGCCTTGTTTTACAAAAGGGATGGAAATCCGCACCATCGGTGGCCCGGTCGCCGTTGAAAACCTGCAAGCGGGTGACAAAGTTTGGACCTTGGACCATGGCTTCCAAGAAGTGCGCTTTGTGGCCAGCCGTAAGGTTGTCGCCCAAGGCAGCATGGCACCTGTGAAATTCAAAAAAGGCATCATCGGCAACACAAAAGACATTGTTGTCAGCCAAAAACACCGCTTCCACATCGCAAGCCTGCCTGCAGCCCTGCGGGACCAATTTGGCAGCAACGACGATACGTTGCTGCAAGCCCGCCAATTCTGCGACGGCGTGAACGTGACCTTGGAACCCAGCACAGACATGGTGGAATACTTTCACATCATGTTTGACGATCATGAATTGGTGGAATGCTACGGCACCATCTCTGAAAGCTGGCAACCAACCCGCAAAGCGTTAGAGGCATATCCAGAACAAGCCGCCGAAATGTTGGCCATCTTCCCCGAGCTTGCAACCCGCCGATCTTGCGACCCCGGCGCGTTGGCCCGTCATGAAATCGTGCTTAAAGACCGCCCACTAACGGCGCATTGACCCAAACAGTTACGCGGGGCTGCGAAAGCAGCCCTGCGTATGATTGTTGAACAACCCGCAGGCTTCCATCCAGGCATAAACGATGGTGGGGCCACAGAACTTGAACCCTGCTTTCTTCAAATCTTTGGATATTTGAACACTCAGCGCCGATTGCGTTGGCACGTCTGATTGGTTGGCATACCCACCCACCAACGGCGCGCCGCCAACATACCCCCACATTCGATCACTGAACGGCATGTCTTCTGCCAATTCCAAGTAAGCTTGGGCATTCCCAATGGTTGCTTGAATTTTGCCGCGATGGCGCACAATGCCGGGATCCCCCAGCAACCGCAGAACGTCTTCTTCGCCCCAGGTGGCAATCACGGCCGGGTCAAACCCATGGAACGCCGCACGAAAAGCATCCCGCTTTTTAAGGATGGTGATCCAAGACAAGCCAGCTTGAAACCCATCCAAGATCAACTTTTCCCAAAGGGCCCGGCTGTCATATTCCGGCACGCCCCATTCGGTGTCGTGATAATTTTCGTAAATTGGATCAGATCCCACCCAAGAACATCGTTCCATTTTTATCTTTAACCCCGTCTTAGCCGCCATGCGTCAGTGTGCCTGTCAAAGGTGGAGGCAGCAATGGCGCAACAATCAAATCGAACCATAAATTCCGGATCCACAGACCCGCTGTCCCACGCGGTCAGCAGCCGTGATTCCAATGTTGTTACCATGGTGGACGAAGCACTGACCATGAACCGGTGTGTGTTGGCGTTTCAACCCATCGTGCAGGCCAACAACCGCACCCACACCGCATTTTACGAAGGGCTGATCCGCGTGGTGGACACCAATGGGCGGTTCATTCCTGCCAAGGATTTTATGAACGACGTCGAAGATATCGAAACCGGGCGGCGCATCGATTGCGCCAGTCTGCAAATGGGCATCAACGCCCTGGCCGCCGAACCGCGGTTGCGCCTGTCCATCAATATGTCCGCGCGGTCCATCGGATACCGCCAATGGTTGGCCACCTTGGAAGATGGTCTGGCTGAACACCCTGACGTGGCTGCACGACTGATCTTGGAAATTACCGAAAGCAGCGCCATGACCACCCCTGAACTGGTGGTCAGCTTTATGAAAGACATGCATGCCAAGGGATTGTCTTTCGCCTTGGATGATTTTGGGGCCGGGCAAACCTCGTTCCGCTATTTGAAAGACTTCTTCTTCGATATTCTGAAAATCAGCGGGCAGTTCACCAAGAACATTGGCAAGAACCCAGATAACCAAGTTCTGGCCCAGGCGCTGATCGGCATTGCCAATCATTTTGAAATGTTCACCGTGGCTGAAAACGTGGAATCAGAAGCCGATGCCCGCCTTCTGACATCGCTGAACGTGGATTGCTTGCAAGGATACCACTTGGGGCGTCCCAGCGTGACCCCACCCTGGCGGCAATCGCGCCCAAGACAACAGGCCTGACGCTGCACAGCAGAAATCCTATACGAAACTTTGTGTCTCTAAATCATCAGATTATGCAACAAAATTTTATGAAGCCTCCACGACAGGGCATTGACACCGCCGGACTGATCCTTTTTGGGATATACATATCGCCCAAACCAAAGGATTTGTCCCATGACCAACGTCGTTATCGCATCTGCAGCAAGAACCGCTGTCGGCAGTTTCAGCGGATCTTTCGCCAATACAGCCGCCCATGATCTTGGCAAAACTGTGCTGGAAGCCGTGGTGGACCGCGCAGGTATCGATAAAGCGGACGTGTCTGAAACCATTTTGGGCCAGGTCCTGACAGCGGGCCAAGGCCAAAACCCAGCCCGCCAAGCCCACATCAACGCGGGCTTGCCCATCGAAAGTGCTGCATGGGGCATCAACCAAGTGTGTGGGTCCGGGCTGCGTGCCGTGGCTTTGGGCGCCCAACACATTCAATTGGGTGACGCCGAAATCGTGGCCGCCGGCGGTCAAGAAAACATGTCCCTGTCCCCCCATGTTGCCCATCTGCGCGCAGGCACAAAAATGGGTGATGTCAAATACATCGACAGCATGATCCGCGATGGGTTGTGGGATGCATTCAACGGATACCATATGGGCCAAACAGCAGAAAACGTTGCCGAACAATGGCAAATCAGCCGCGACGCCCAAGATGAATTTGCGCTGGCCAGCCAAAACAAAGCAGAAGCCGCCCAAAAGGCAGGCAAATTCGCGGATGAAATCGTGCCGTTCATCGTGAAAAACCGCAAAGGCGATATCACAGTCGACAGCGATGAATACATCCGCCACGGCGCCACAATCGAAGCCATGCAAAAGATGCGCCCTGCCTTTGTGCGCGATGGCGGGACAGTAACTGCCGCGAACGCATCCGGCTTGAACGACGGCGCGGCTGCTGTTTTGCTGATGTCTGCCGACGACGCTGAAAAACGCGGTGTTCAGCCATTGGCCCGCATCGCCAGCTACGCCACGGCGGGTCTGGACCCATCCATCATGGGTGTTGGCCCCATCCATGCGTCCCGCAAAGCATTGGAAAAAGCCGGTTGGGCAGCAACTGATTTGGACCTGGTGGAAGCGAACGAAGCTTTTGCCGCCCAAGCCTGTGCCGTGAACAAAGAAATGGGCTGGGACCCTGAAATTGTGAACGTAAACGGCGGTGCCATTGCCATCGGCCACCCCATTGGCGCGTCTGGCTGCCGGATTTTGAACACCCTGTTGTTTGAAATGCAGCGCCGCGACGCCAAAAAAGGCTTGGCCACCTTGTGCATTGGGGGCGGCATGGGCGTCGCCATGTGCCTGGAACGCGTTTAACCTGAAAATTCCGTGACGTAATATTATTGCGTCACGGACTTAAAATAACTAAGAAACTTTCAAGAACGAATCGCCTCAAAAGGAGAGCATTATGTCCCGAGTCGCCCTAGTCACTGGTGGATCCCGCGGGATCGGCGCCGCTATTTCTGCCGCTTTGAAAGCCCAAGGCTGCACCGTTGCCGCAACTTACGCAGGCAACGATGAAAAGGCCGCCGCCTTCACCGCTGAAACAGGCATTCAAACCTTTAAGTGGGACGTGGGCGACTACGATGCCTGCGCCGAAGGCATTGCCAAAGTCCAAGCCGAAGTGGGCAACATCGATATTTTGGTGAACAACGCAGGCATCACCCGCGATGCGCCATTCCACAAAATGACGCGCGAACAATGGCAGCAGGTGATCGATACAAACCTGACTGGTTTGTTCAACATGACCCACAATGTTTGGGGTGGCATGCGCGAACGTAAATTTGGCCGGGTGATCAACATCAGCTCCATCAACGGACAAAAAGGCCAGTTCGCACAAGCCAACTATTCCGCGGCCAAAGCGGGTGATATCGGCTTCACCAAATCCCTGGCCCAAGAAGGCGCCCGCGCAGGCATCACCGTCAACGCGATCTGCCCGGGTTACATCAACACCGAAATGATGAGCACGATCCCGGACAAAGTGATGAACGAAGTGATCTTGCCGCAAATCCCAGTGGGCCGTTTGGGCGAAGCTGAAGAAATCGCCCGTGGTGTGGCCTTCTTGGCCGCAGATGAGGCCGGATTCGTGAATGGGTCCACCATGACCATTAACGGCGCACAATACCTGACCTGATCAATAGGACAGTTTTCAAAAGAAAAGGGCTGGCGCGAAGCCAGCCCTTTTTTGTTCCATTCGGGTACACGTCCATGTCAGAAAATTCTTATGTGGATAAGGCAGCCGCAGTGGAAGATGCTTTGAATTTTAAAGACGGCAGGCGAAACAATGATTTCGTTGCTGAAAGCACTTTTACCAATGCGGCCCCCCGTTCTGAGTGGGCTTGTGCCATAACGGATCTAACTTTTGCATTTGTGGTCGCTTCAATCATCTGAACCTCCATCAAGGGTGTTTGTTTCTTGAAACAGATATGGGGCAAGGGTGCCCTTCGTACAAACGAGACTTGTGAACGCTTCGATTAAGTTTTACTTGTGTGAACCATGTCAGACCGTCTTCCCCCGCTTACCGCCCTGCGCGCCTTTGAAGCCGCCGCCCGCCACATGTCATTTGCCCTGGCCGCGGCAGAACTGAACGTGACCCCAGCAGCGCTGTCGTTTCAGATAAAATCGCTGGAAGATCACTTGGGAAGCCCTGTTTTCAAACGCTTAAACCGGGCCATCGAGTTAACTGAAGTGGGCGCACTTTTGGTGCCCGGCACGCGGGATGGTTTCGAAACCCTGACTGGGGCCTGGCGCGGGGCGCGGCGGTTTTTGGATCAAACCCATATCACGGTGACGGCAGGGCCAGCGTTCACTTCAAAATGGCTTGCCCCGCGCATGTTTGAATTTGCCCAAGCCCATCCTGATATCGAACTGCGATTTTCAGCCGCCCTGCGGATGATGGATTTGGGGCGCGACGATGTGGATGTGGCCATACGGTTTGGATATGGCCGCGACGATGGGGTTTACGCGCAGTGGTTGATGCCAGATTTTTTCACACCGCTGTGCACACCAGATTTGGCGGCATCCATGAACAGCCTGCAAGATTTGACCCAGCAACCGTTGCTGTACAGTGACGACACCAGCTTTCTGGACCCCGCCTGCGATTGGCCCGCGTGGTTCAAAGCGGCTGGAATTGAAACGCAGCCCACACCAGGCACCCATTTCAACCAGGCTGATCACGCGTTGGACGCTGCCATGGCAGATGGTGGGGTGGTATTGGGCCGCATGGCATTGGCGCAAAAATCAATTCGCGAAGGGCGCTTGGTGGCCCCGTTCAAGATTGCGCTGTCCACAGACGCGCATTTCCGGGTCTTGTGCCCGTTGGGCGCTGAAAAACGCCCCCATATCGCAGCCTTCCTGGATTGGGTTGATGAACAAGCCCAACAGGACAGCGACATGGTGGCGGGATTTACCGTTGTGGCCGCAAGCGACCCACGCGCATCAGGCGCTTAAGCGGGCAATCTCTTCTTTCAGGCGCAGTTTTTCTTTCTTCAACGCCGTCACGTCCATGGGATCAGCAGCCGGTGACCGTTGCACCGCGTCCACTTTTTCCGACAACGTTTGGTGTTTTTTCTTAAGCTCCGTCAGATGGGAATTAAGGCTCATTTGGCATCTCCTCTCTATCGTGCGGTTTTACCAATACCACATTTTGTGCCATCGGTCACGCCGCACCCGCATTGTGCAGCCGCAGAGATTTCGAAAAGCTTAATCAAAGATCGAAAATGCCGCCCCATTGCGCAAAACATTTGCAATTGCGGGGTCGTAATCATTGCCACCGTCCACGTGCTGATCGCCCGCATGCACCGCAATGGGCGTTTTCAGTTGAAAGTCAGCGCGTCCTGATTTCTTGGCCTGTAAGATAAACAGCTTCGGATCGCGCCCTGCCCGGCTGGCCAAGGGCTGCACGATGAAAGACCCCAACCGCCCGTGCAGTGTTGCCAGAACTTCATCCAATCTTGGCATCGCTTGGATCAAGGTCAAATGCCCCTTGGGCGCCACACGCCGCACCGCAAAATCCAACCAGCTGGCCAACGGTGTTTGCCCCGCACGGCCTGTGTGTTTGCCATCATCCTTGGACAGTGTGCTGTGCTTAAAGAACGGGGGGTTGGTGACCACGTGGTCGAATTGCAATTGGCGCAATTCGGCCGGGGCGTCGGCAACATCGCCATCGTACACTGTCATCTCAATCCCGTTGTCATTCGCGTTTTGGCGGGCCATGGCGGCATAGTCCGGCAACAGTTCTAACCCGGTTACATGCACCCCCGGCACGCGGGCCGCGATACACAACCCAACTGTGCCAACACCGCACCCGATATCCAAGACAGATTGCCCCGGCTGCACTGTGCAAGACGCCGCCAACACCACGGGATCGACCCCGCCCCGGTATCCGTGGGCCGGTTGCAGCAAATGCAATTTACCCCCCAAAAACATGTCACGGGTGGGGGGCGTCACGGGCTGGGATCAATGCCATTGTCGCGCAAAACAGCCGATGCGATGAAATGATGCCGGTCCGCCACCATCAATCTGCGGGGCAAAACACCGATGCTGCCTTCCAGAATGCTGATGTGCGTGTCCAGTTCAAAACACTCAATCGCTTCGCCCGACAGCAATGCCTTGGCAAAAGGGATCAACGTCGGGTCTGTGGTACGCAAAACCTCTTTCATCTTCTTGACTTATGCATGACAACCCCACCTTGTCGAGGGGACCAACGGGAGGGATGCCCATGTCATTGGATCACGCACAAACAAAACCGCATGAGCGGTTGGCCGCAACACTGGCCGATGATCTGGATCAAGTGAACACTTTGATCCGCGCACGCATGGCCAGCGAACACGCCCCCCGCATCCCAGAAGTCACCGCACACTTGGTGGAAGCGGGCGGCAAACGGTTGCGCCCCATGCTGACCTTGGCCAGCGCGCGGCTGTGTGGCTACGATGGCCCCTTCCACATTCATTTGGCCGCCACCGTGGAGTTCATCCACACCGCAACTTTGCTGCACGACGATGTGGTGGACGAAAGCGCCCAGCGGCGCGGGCGCCCCACGGCGAATTTGTTGTGGGACAATCAGTCCAGCGTTTTGGTGGGGGATTACCTGTTTGCACGGTCATTCCAATTGATGGTGGAAACCGGGTCCATGCGGGTTTTGGACATTCTGGCCAACGCGGCCGCCACCATTGCGGAAGGTGAAGTCCTGCAACTGACCGCAGCGCAAGACACGAACACCAGCGAAGACATTTATTTCAAGGTCGTTCGCGGCAAGACCGCCGCTTTGTTTTCCGCCGCCACAGAAGTGGGGGGCGTTATTGCAGGCCAAGATGACACAACGGTGAAGGCCTTGTTTGATTACGGTGATGCGTTGGGCATTGCGTTCCAAATCGTCGATGATTTGTTGGATTACCAAGGCACCGATGCCACGGGCAAAAATATCGGGGATGATTTCCGCGAACGTAAGCTGACCTTGCCCGTGATCAAAGCGATTGCCGCGGCCAATTCAGACGAACGCGCGTTTTGGGATCGCACCATTGGCAAGGGCCAGCAAAACGACGGGGATTTGGAAGAAGCCCTGCGGTTGATGAACGCCCATGGCACATTGGCCGCCACACGCCTGCAAGCCCAAGACTGGACTGCCAAGGCCAAAGCCGCACTGGCGCCCCTGCCCGACCACGACTTGAAAACCATGTTGGTGGATTTGGCGGATTACGTGGTGGCCCGCGTCGTTTAAGACAAAACGGTGGGCGCCACCCACCAGTTTGGATTATGCGACAAATCCGCCGCAGCGCAGTCGGCGGCTGTGATGGTATCAAACAAACCAAAACACGTGGCCCCAGACCCCGACATGCGCACCAACTTGGCACCGCTGGCCACCAATGCGTCCAACACATCGGTAATGATCGGGGCCACCTGCTTTGCGGGGGCTTCCAAATCATTGCGGCACGTCGCCAGCCATTCAATGGCCATGCGCGGCGTGCGCAAAATTGGCAAATCATCCACCATGGGCGCAGCGTTCGCCCCATCAAGTGCCCCAAAAACGGCCGGTGTGGGCACGTCCACGCCTGGGTTCACCAACACAGCAGGCAAAGGACACAGCCCAGGGGCGGGGCGCACCACTTCCCCCACGCCGGTCATCCGCTGGGCGCGTGGATCCAGGCACACGGGCACATCGGCCCCCAAGGCGGAAACATCGTCCGGCACAGCCATGCCCCATTCATGGGCCAACACACGCAAAGCGGCGGCTGCATCGCTGCTGCCCCCACCGATCCCCGCGGCAGCCGGCAGGTTTTTATGCAACGTCAGATGACCGCGCCCCGAAGCGTTCAGAAACTGCGCAGCTTTCAAAACAAGGTTGGACCCGTCCGTGGGCACACCTGCGGCCATGGGCCCTTCGACGGTCAGCCCCAGTGTATCCGCTGGGTCATACCGCAGATGGTCCCCGACATCGGCAAAGGCCACCAAACTGTCCAAAAGATGATACCCATCTGCCCGCTTACCCGTCACATGCAGCGTCAGGTTCACCTTCGCAGGGGCAAAGCCCAGATCATTCACTGGGCTG
>JAHDCP010000030.1:0-2255 GCA_020629775.1 Planktomarina sp. | reverse complement strand
TTTTCCATCACAGGCACCGCTTCTGCGTATCGGCCCAACCGGAAATACACCCAGCCCAAACTGTCGATGATATATCCGGCCTCGGGCTGGTCAGCCGCCGCCCGTTCGATCATATCCAAAGCTTCGTCCAGCTTTTCTTGGCGTTCCACCAGGGTATAGCCCAAGTAATTCAAAACTTGATGCTGGTCCGGGGACAATTCCAATGCGGCGCGAAAATCGGCTTCGGCCCTGCGCCATTTGTCTTGGCGTTCGCGGGTGATGCCCCGATAAAAGAACAACCGCCAATCAGATGGTGCAGGATCATCCACCAATCGAATGGCCCGATTATAGGCCTTTTCCGCCGGACGATATTCTTCCTGTCGACGCAGGAACGTACCGTATTGTTCGTGGGTGCGCGGGTCCTTTTTGAAAGTGCGGGTCAATTCCTTTGCAGCGGCCACCGCATCGTCTTCGCGCCCTGAAAACCACAGTGAAGACGTCAACTGCAAAGCCGCTTCAAAATAACCAGGGTCTTCAGGCAGCAATGTATCAAACGTGTCCACTGCCAAATCAAAACTTTGCAACCGGTCCAAGACACGACCAGACAACAACGTGCCATGGCTGTCCAAGGGTGAAACAAAGGTGGCCAACCGCGCGTATAAAAGTGCGGTTTGAACCGTTTCACCGCTTTGCACCGCTTGGCCCACAGACACAAACACATCCGCCACGCCTTCTTGCGCGGTGGCAAGGGCTGACAGCGCCACCCGGTCCGCATCTAAAGCTGCCAAAAAGGATGCCACTTGGGAATCTTGGGCCAAGGGTGTGGTCAGGGCCTTGGCCGCATCAGCTTTGCCGGACGTGGCCAGAAGTTGGGCGTGGGCCAACACTGCCCGGACAGATGTTTGGCGCGGCTGTTCAGCAAATGCTGCCAGGGCCAAATCATTGCGCCGCAGGTGGGTCAAAACCATCGCTTTTTGCTGCGCGCCAAAGGTGGCCATGTTTTCTTGTGCGGCGGCAGCATCCAAGGCGTTCAGCCCTTCGTCGGCTTGCCCGTTGCCCACCAACACCCAGGCCTTAAGAAATGCATCAATGGGTCCTGGCGCCACAGCCCCGCTGTCCATCAATGCTTGGGCATCGGCCCAGGCCCCTTGGGCCACAAAATCAGCAAACAAGGTTAAGCGCACCAGGGGGCTGCTGACCCCGCCTGTGTTCAGCGTGTCTGCCACAAAAACAGCGTCTTCGAACTGACCCGCCTTGATGTGGTTTTCCAAAGCTTGCGACAAAACAAAAACGTTTTGCTTTTCTTCTTCCGCCGCTTGGCGGAAGTAAGCGGCTGCTTCGCCAAAATCACTGTTCGCCGCGGCCTGTGTGGCTGCCAAGAATGACCCGCTTTGCCCATGGGCCACCCCGCCAAAAACAGACAGGGCAACAAACGTGGCGGAAGAAATAAGATTTTTGATCATAGAGGAACCCTAGGCAGACCGCCCGCAGGGTGCAACGCAAACGGGCCGGAAAATCCGGCCCGCTGCATAAACTGTTCGTCAATTACATGTTCGGGTAATTCGGCCCGTCGCCCCCTTGGGGTGTGACCCAAGTGATGTTTTGGCTTGGGTCTTTGATATCGCATGTTTTGCAGTGCACGCAGTTTTGGAAGTTCACCACAAAGCGACGGGTGTTTTCTTCTTCCACCACTTCGTAAACCCCGGCCGGGCAATACCGTTGCGCCGGTTCCGCATAGCGCGGCAAGTTGGTCAGGATGGGAATATCTGCATCGGCCAATTGCAAATGGCACGGCTGGCTTTCTTCGTGGTTGGTGGCCGAAAAGCTGACGTTGGTCAAACGATCGAAGCTCAACTTACCGTCCGGTTTCGGATAATCGATATCTTTGTGATACGCCGCTGGTTCGGTTTTTTGCGCGTCCGTTTTGCCATGGCTGACTGTCCCGAACGGGCTGAATTTCAGCAGTGTTTGGAACCACATATCAAAGCCGCCCAAGACAAGTCCCAACAGGGCCCCGAACTTGCTGGTCAATGGTGCCACGTTGCGCACAATTTTCAGGTCTTGGCCCACAACACCCGTTTTCAGTGCTTCTTCATATCCGCCCATCTTGTCGCCGGACCGGCCGTCTTTGATGGCCGCGAAGGCAGCTTCTGCCGCTTCAATGCCGGAATGCATGGCGTTGTGATTGCCTTTGATGCGCGGCAAATTCACCAAACCCGCGGAACAACCCAGCAGCGCGCCGCCCGGGAATTCGACATCAGGGATGGACTGGTATC
>JAHDCP010000133.1 GCA_020629775.1 Planktomarina sp. | reverse complement strand
TGGGGTCACGTTCCGTAAAATTCAGAAGAAAACTAAGCGATTACATCGACTTACAGCAATTTGTTTCGCGTGCGAAACAAATAGAAGCGCCCATTCCCAGGCGCGGTCATCAATTTGCGTTTTCGTCGTTCAGAAGGCCAAATTTGCGCAACTTCACATACAGGCTTTGCCGGCTTAGCCCCAGCATCTCTGCCGCCGCGACGCGGTTGTTGCGGGTCATCTCGACTGCGGTTTCGATGCACATCTTTTCAATTACGTCGGTGGTTTCCGACACGATTTCCTTCAACGGGGCACTGCCCACCAATTCAGACACGTTGCGGGCGTGCTTATCGCTGGTGGATTTGTCAGATTGCCGCTGGCTGTCACCGCGGTTGGTGTCGCGGATGGTCAACGCCAGGATATTGCCCCCGGCTGGCCCCACGGATGTTGCAGAAATTTCCACAGGCACCGTGCTGTCTAATTCAGATTTCAACCGCGTTGAAAACTGGCGCAACCGTCCTGTCCGGCTGGCATTGTCCACCAACAGGCGCAAATCCAGCGTGCCGCGTTCCAGAAAATCCGCCAAAGACCGGCCCACCACACGGGGCAAATCGGTGGCATCACACAGCCCCAAGAACGCATCATTGGCCGTTTGAATAACCCCTTGGTCATCCACAAAGACGATACCATCAGCGGAATTTTGGAACATGCCCTGCAAAATATCAGTGTGGCTGTCGCGCACTTGGCGGCTTTCTTCGGGCAGCCCCAGGCGCATCATCAACATGCGTTCCCCGGCCGCGCGGAACACCACGGGCATCGCGGTTACGGTCATATCGTTGCGCTTCACCGTCAGGTCCACAGGTTGGCTGACGCCTTCGCTGCCTGCTTGGGTCAACCGTTCTATGGTTTCGCTGCGGGCCCCTGCAAACTGTTCAGCAAACCCTGCAGACATCAACGCATCACGCTTTTGGCCCAACAGATCACAGGCCCCTTGGTTCACGGAAATGATCCGGCCCGTCACCAAAGACGCAAAAACAATGGCGTCACTGGACGATTCCATCACCACCCGCAGGCGGGTTTCAATCTCACGCTGGATTTCATAGTCCCGTTCCAGAACGGTTTGGCTTTCGATCAATTGCTGTTGCAATTGCGCGATGGGGCGCAGGTCCCGGCCCAGCAACAATGTGGATCCGTCTGTCCCGATGCGAAACATAGAATATTGCATCGGCATTTCGTCGCCGTCGGGCATATTGTGGTTTAATTCCAAGGAAATGCGGTGTTCCCCGCCCTTGCGCAGCACTTCCACCCGATCTTTGAACTTGGGAACGCTTTCCACGTTCAAACCATCCAGGAAATCCTTGCCGTACCACTTATCCAACTGCGCCAAACCCGATGTGTTTGGGTTCACCATTACAGACACAACTTTGTAATCCGGGGACAACACCAAGGCTGCATCAGCGGCACTGGCCACGATGCTGATTAATACTTCGGGTCCAATGATCGGAACTGCGCCATTGGTCCAGAATTCGGTGCCTCGTTTCGTCATACGGAATACTCCCGTTTCAACGCGTTCGGATGATATCTTGGGCGTTGGGTCGTCATAGTTTTTCGTCTTCGCGTTTTTGGCGGCCGCGTTTCAAGCGGGCCAGCACGTCTTGGATATTGGCGGACACAAAGTCCGCTTTGGGTGCGGTTTCTTCATCTTGGGTGACCCGCAACAAAGCACTGCCCCCCACAGCGATGGGGGTATCTGGTGAACAGGCCATGCGCAGCTGATCGATGAAACTGTTCAGATTTTCAAAATTATGTTCATGGGCCACCGAAATCAGCACCATGTCGAAATTTCTGCGGGCCAAATGGGTGATGATCTCGTTGTCGGACCGCCCAACCCCCAGCCAAACCGAATGCCCTTCATGGCGCAACCGGTTCGCCACAATGATGGAACCCAAGGTGTGTTGTTCATCCCCGCGCACAAGCACCGCGACGTCCCGCACATGGGGGATGGTTTTCGAAGGCACGGCGTCAAACAAATCACGGATCACGGATTGCAGCCGCGCCACACCGATGGACACCTGCGCAAAACTGCGGGTGTCATCGCACCAGCCTTCGCCCAGAACCCTGGCCGCTTCTGCACAATAGTCTTCCACCACAGACAGTGGCGGAACCCCTGCGTTCAGCATTTCTTGGATGACATATGATTTGCGCAACCAATCAGGATCACACACCGCTTCACACAGCGCAGTGACCCATTCATCGCGGAACGGAACCTGACCGGGCTTTGTGGCAACTTGATATAAAGCTTTCGACGCCATCGTTTCCAGCAGCGTGGCCGAAAGCCCGCCGGGTCTGGATCCGAAGTGTTTGGTGGCGTCTGTCATAAGACCGCGTTCCTCTAATCCCCCAGTCGCGCGATTCTCAGGAACATCTGTTCACCGCCGCACTTAAGGATAGGGAAAGATCACAGAAACGGGCCAAGTTGTCAACGAAACCCTACCGTACTGGGTGTCAACCAAACGGAACGCCTTTGGACGGGCAGCCTTGCATCAGTCAAAAGTGTAAGGTTTATTAATGTAAGTTTTATTTGACACTTTCACCCCCGCATCGCAAAATTTGAGCAGGGAATCCCATTCGGAGTCTGTTCATTGGCAGTGCACGCCACGACATCACCGGCCCAAGGCCTTTATACTCCGGCGCAACGTGCACGGCGCGACGCCAGTGTTTGGACGCTGGTGCAAGGCATCCTGGCACCAGCCCAATTCCTTGTTTTTCTTATATCTTTTGCATTGGTGGTCCGTTTCCTGACCAGCGGTGAAGGATACGCCATCACCACCGCGTCCATCATCATCAAGACAGGTTTCCTTTACACGATCATGATCACCGGCGCGATTTGGGAAAAGGTTGTATTCGGGCAATATCTGTTCGCCCCGGCCTTCTTTTGGGAAGATGTTTTCAGTTTTGGCGTCATCGCGCTGCACACCCTGTACCTTTACATGGTGCTTGCAGGCGGCTTCAGTCCCCTGGCAGAAATGACTGTGGCCCTGGCGGCATACGTGGCGTACGCCATCAATGCCGGGCAATTTATCTGGAAATTGCGGCAAGCCCGCCTTCAAGGAAGGGCCGCCGCATGACGAATCCCATCGTATCATCGGGCTGTTCCAACACCCCCGTTTTGAAAGAACGTGGCCAGCACGAAGTGTTCTGCGGGTTGACCAGTATCATCTGGCTGCACCGGAAAATCCAAGACGCATTCTTCCTGGTGGTGGGCAGCCGCACTTGCGCGCATCTGTTGCAATCCGCCGCGGGCGTGATGATTTTTGCGGAACCCCGTTTCGGCACAGCGATCCTTGAAGAAGCAGACTTGGCCGGATTGAACGACAGCCACGATGCGCTGGATGCGGAAGTAAACCGCCTGTTGGAGCGCCGTCCCGATATCAGGCAGTTGTTCCTGGTGGGGTCCTGCCCGTCCGAGGTGATAAAGCTGGATCTGGCCCGCGCCGCTGAACGGCTGACCCAAGTCCACACACCCCGCGTGCGGGTGTTGAATTACACAGGGTCTGGGATTGAAACGACATTCACCCAAGGTGAAGACATGTGCTTGGCGTCCATGGTGCCAATCCTGGGCGACACAGACGAAGAAGAATTGGTAATCGCTGGCGCCCTGCCCGATGTGGTGGAAGACCAGATGTTGTCTTTGTTGTCGGACATTGGGGTCAACAACGTTAAGCTGCTGCCAGCCCGGAACCAGGATTTGGAGCCCAAGATTGGCCCAAACACCAAGTTCGCTTTAACTCAGCCGTTCTTGGGGGAAACGCACGCTGCCCTGGTGCGTCGGGGTGCGCAGCACGTCGCGGCACCGTTCCCATTCGGCGAACGCGGGACAACGGCTTGGCTTTGGGCCATCGCCCAACAGTTTGGCATTTCACGTCAGCATTTTGATGACGTCACCCGCGCACCCCGCGATCGTGCCCGCCGGGCCATCGCGGCCCATGCGGACACGTTGCGCGACAAATCTGTGTTCTTCTTCCCGGACAGTCAGTTGGAAATCCCGCTGGCCCGGTTCTTGACCCAGGAATGCGGCATGACGGCCGATGAAGTGGGCACACCGTTTTTGCACCGTGCCTTGGTGGGGCCTGATCTGGAACGTATTCCCGAAGGCCCGCGCATCGCCGAAGGTCAGGATGTAGACAAACAGCTGGACCGCGCCCGCGCGGCCCGCCCTGATTTGACCGTGTGCGGTTTGGGTTTGGCAAATCCATTGGAAGCCGAAGGCATGGCCACCAAATGGGCCATCGAATTGGTGTTCACGCCCGTGCATTTTTACGAACAAGCAGGCGATTTGGCGGGGCTGTTTTCGCGGCCCCTGCGCCGCAAGCAGGCCCTGCGGCTGGAGGCGGCAGAATGAAGCTGACCGTCTGGACATACGAAGGCCCGCCCCACGTGGGCGCCATGCGCGTGGCCACGGGCATGAAAGACATGCACTATGTTTTGCATGCGCCCCAGGGCGATACCTACGCTGATTTGCTGTTCACCATGATCGAACGGCGCAACCATCGCCCGCCGGTGACCTACACAACATTCCAGGCCCGTGATTTGGGCGCGGA
>JAHDCP010000132.1 GCA_020629775.1 Planktomarina sp. | reverse complement strand
GGTATAGGGGGTGTTCGTTTTACGCGCCGCACACAAATATTTTGGGCCACGCCATCTGTGTGGATGTACCCTTCGATGCCATCATAAAACAATTGACCGTTCACAATAAGGCACCTCATAGGCGCAACGCCTTCGCAATCAACCCTGTCGGCCTCGATCTTGAATTCGACGATTTCATGACTTTGCGTAACGGGCGGCGCGTCTGCACAGCCCACAGCAAACAAGAACACTGCCACAAATGCGAGCTTAAGATTTTTCATTGTAATCCCTTGACTTTGCGCAGGCTTATAGCGCTGGCATCCGTCCTTCCACCACTTCAATCCACCATGAACAACCCGCAGGCATCACGTCATCATTGAAGTTGTATTCAGGATGGTGCACCGGCGCTGTGTCGCCGTTGCCGACAAGAATATACGCGCCAGGACGTTCGTTGGCCATGTAAGCAAAATCTTCGCCGCCCATGATCAATGGGGAATTTGTATCGCAATCGCCCGCCACGCGTTTGGCGGCAGCCACGGCGTGTTCGGTCATTTCGGTGTCGTTCACCATGACCGGATATCCGTCGTGGTACTGCACTTCTGCCACCCCACCGAATGCGGCTGCTGTGCCTTCGGCCAGGGCATGCAATCGTTCGCGGGCCATGGCGCGCACGTCTTCGGCTTGGGTGCGCACGGTGCCTTTCAAATGAACCATAGGTGGGATCACGTTGTACGCTTTCGATTCCGTTTCAAAGCTGGTGACCGACACAACAATCTGGCCCACCGGGTCCACGTTGCGGCTGGCAATGGTTTGAAGGGCCAAAACGATTTGGCTGCCAATCACCGTTGGGTCAATCGCATCTTGGGGTTTTGCAGCGTGGCCCCCTTTGCCCCGCACGATGATGTCAAACTGATCTGCGCTGGCAAAAAACGCGCCGGTACGAATGTGGAAAGACCCTTCGGGCATGCCGGGCATATTGTGCATGCCATACACTTCTTGAATGTTCCAACGATCCATCATGCCGTCGTCGCACATTTCTTTTCCACCGCCACCGCCTTCTTCTGCGGGCTGAAAAATCACCACCACCGTGCCGTCGAAGTTGCGTTCTTCCGCCAAATACTTGGCCGCCCCCATCAACATGGTGGTGTGCCCGTCATGCCCACAGGCATGCATGGCCCCTTCGGTCTTGGACGCATAATCCAATCCTGTGGCTTCCAAAATGGGCAGCGCGTCCATGTCAGCGCGCAGGCCGATGACTTTGCCAGCTGTGTCCGTTTTGCCTTTGATGACACCCACAACCCCGGTGCGGCCAATGCCCGGGACCACTTCATCACACCCGATGTCTTTCAAGAACGATTCCACCTTGGCGCTGGTGCGGTGGGTGTCGAACAAGATTTCGGGATGTTCGTGAATGTCACGGCGGATTTCGGTCAGTTCAGGCAACATTTCTGCAAAGCGATTACGGGTGGCCATGTTATTCTTCCTCCAATGTATCCAAGACTTTGGCCAGCATTTTGGCCCCCTTCTCAAACTCTGAAATTTCTATGTATTCGTCAGGTTGGTGGGCCTGGTCGATGGACCCTGGCCCGCAAATCACGGTGGAAAATCCCATTTTCTGGAACCATCCCCCATCAGTGCCATAACTGACCGTGCGTACAGAATTGTCGCCAGTCAAACGCCGGGTCAGAGCTTCAGCGGCGCCGTCTACTTCCGGGGCAACGCCAGGACCTGGAATGAAATCAAAATCAATGCCTGTATCTGGATGAATGGCGCGCATTTCCACTTCCAACTCATCCGCCAAGGCGCGCAATTCTGCCACGTAATCCTTAGGATCTTCGTCCCCCACACAACGGATATCCAAGGTGAAAAAACAGTCTTTCGCGGTGATATTGGCCGCAGTGCCACCGTTGAACACCCCGCAATGCAGCGTTGTGAACGGCGGATCATAAAGCGCTGCAATGGCTGTTGGTGTGGCATCGCGATTGGCTTCAGTCCGTTTGCGGCACCATTCCACCAGACGCGCGGCATACATAATGGCCGACACACCCTCAAAATATTTGGAGGAATGCACCTCGAACCCGCGCACATTGACATACAGCCCTTCGCACCCTTTGTGCCCGGTCACGACGCCCATATTGGTGGGCTCACCCACGATCACCGCGCCAGCTTTGGGGTAATAATCCAGCAAAGCCTGGGCCACATCAGGTGCGCCCAACAGTCCAATTTCTTCATCGCGGGACAAAGCAATTTGCAAGGGGCGTTTCAAATCACGGGTTTTGGCATCCACCATAGCGTTCACTGCCAAGGCCACAAAGCCCTTCATGTCGCATGTCCCACGGCCGTAAAGCCGCCCCTCTTTTTCCACAACGGTCCAAGGATCCGTGGTCCAGGCTTGGCCGTCCGTGGGCACCACATCGGTGTGCCCGGACAAAACAACTCCACCTTCCACGTTTGGCCCCACTTGGGCCACAAAGCCGGCTTTGGTGCCATCTTCGTTGGGAATGCGGTGGCCCGTAATGCCGTGGCTGGCCAAATAATCTTCAACAAAATCGATAAGCGGCAGGTTGCTGTCACGGCTGACGGTGGGAAACCCCACCAACGCGTCCAGCATTTCTCTTGATGTTTTTTGCATATTCGAACCGTTTCAATCCGATCCGCGAAGGTCAACCCTATTCGACGTGTTTTCGAATTTGACGCACCGACAGCCAAACCCCGATGATCACCAAAGGCGCCACCAAAGCGCCCGCCCACAGTTTGGAAATTCCGAACAAATCGGGGATCGGCCCCAGAACATACAGCACCAAATTGATCGCGTAATAACTGATGGCCACCACAGACAACCCTTCCACAGTTTTCTGCAATCGCAGCTGTAAATCAGCGCGTTTGTCCATGCTTTCCAACAGCTTTTGGTTCTGGCCTTGACGTTCCACGTCCACGCGTGTGCGCAACAAATCCCCTGCCCGAATGGCGCGGTCAGCCATGGCCTGCAGACGGGTTTGCGTGGCGTTCACGGTTCGCATTGCCGGATCAAACCGCCGCATCATAAATTCTTGGAATGTCTGCCGACCATTAAACCGTTCTTCACGCATCACACCAATGCGCTGGGTCACCAATGTTTCATAGGCGCGGGTGGCTGCAAACCGAAAACTGGCTTGGGCGGACATGTTTTCCAATTCCGCCGAAATGGTCAGCAATTCTTGCAAAGTGGTTTCTGCTGCCACCTGATCGCCTGCCATTTGTTCCACCAACGCGGACAGCTTCTGATCCAATTCGCCCATTCGTTTACCCAACCCCTGGGCGCGGGCCAAACCCAGCATGGACATGGATTTGTATGTTTCGATCTCGCACATGCGTTGCACGATGCGGCCAATGCGCCGTTCCCCCGTGTCCGACCCAACAAAAATCGCAAGTCGCATATGGCCCGCAGGATCAATTCTGAAATCGGTGGCAACGGTTGCGGCGTCATCCAACACCCGCGATATGGCCAAGCTTTCAGCTACAAACCAGGCTTCAACATTGGGTGTTACGACAGCATCATCATTTTGATCCACAACACGGATCAGGGCAGAGGTCAGGCGCTTGCCCGGCGCTTTTTCCAACCAGTCATCGGGAAAAATCTGGAAATCAGCAGGATCAAACGCCCGATCCGATATCTCCGGCACAAAGGCGGTATAGGTCATGAATTCTGTGTGCTGTTCCCACTTCAACCAAACCTTACCCACTTGCCCGTAATAGTGTGTGGCCCCCGGTGCCGGATGGTCTGCGCCGTGGCGATCCAACAAATCCAACAAATGCGCGCGGTCCATTTCCCTGTCGCGCGCGGCGGCATTCTCTGCGGCTTTGATGGCCAAATAGCACGCTGTCGTGGGGGCATTAAGCGTTGGAAACGGTCGCGCATGCAATTCGTTTGCCAACTTGTAACGCAGATGATGGTCTTCAATCGGGGGCATGGGTCCGGTCCTGTCATTGCCCATTTGCGGGCTTGCTTCTGGACATAGGACGATAAAACCCATTGGTCACGGTGTTCTTCGGTATACTTTGGGCAAGCCATAGGTCTGCACCCAAACACAGCATCTTCCCCTTGAAAGGGCATCAAGGATACACCAATCCTTTAGTCGATTTCCCTAAAAATGTCGGAGCTTACCATGAAATTTGAAGATCCCCGCTTTTTGACGGTCGGCGTTTGTTTGGGTGTTTTGGCAGCCTTCTGGCACGCGCCGTTGGCATTTGCCGCAATGGCTGGATGTTTCTTGGGCCTTTTTTTCGTTCCACCTTTTTTTTTCGAAAAAGCCTTAAACTTTTGGGGGTCTTACGCCCCGGCTAATTTTGAAACTCTCAAAAGCATTTTAATGGAACGCAGCAATATCCCTTTTCAAAAAGCGTGGGTCGTTGTGGCTGCTTTGATGTTGTTGGCGACAGCAGCCGTGTTGTTCGGGTTAGCCATGGCAGAATTCGCCTTGCCACGCTGGTTTGGTGTGTCCGTCTTGGACCGCCCACCTTTGAGTACAGCAATGGTAATGGTGTGTGTTTACGCGCTGTTCAAAGTCTTAACTTGGTGGGCCAAACGCCAACAATAAAACGCCCCACCGTTTCAGGCGGGGCGTTTTTTTT
>JAHDCP010000029.1 GCA_020629775.1 Planktomarina sp. | reverse complement strand
CCGCGCAGCACGTCAGAGCCTGTGTCCCCATAAAGAACATCGTCATCCAAGCCGCCACCCAATGTGTCATCACCCGCGCCACCGCGCAAAAGATCATTTCCACTGCCGCCGTTGGCATCGTCGCCACCGTCACCGCCATAAATCGTGTCGGCTTCAATGCCACCGAACAGCAAGTCCCCACCGGCTTGACCAAACAGGCGGTCCGCCCCGTCATTGCCATTGAGGGCATCACTGCCTATCCCCCCCAAAAGCGTGTCTGCACCATCCCCGCCAAAGGCTGTGTCATGGCCAGTTTCACCGTCCAGAACATCATCGCCACTGCCGCCCAGCATCACGTCAAAACCAGAGGCCCCAACGATGGAATCCGCGCCTGCACCGCCGTCCAACGTGTCATCGCCGTGGCCACCATCCAAAGTATCCGCGCCATCGCCGCCGAAGATGTCGTCGGCGTTCAAGCCACCCAAAACAAGGTCATCCCCCATACCACCAATCAGCGTGTCATCACCGCGGCCACCGAACAATTGATCGTCACCTGACATGCCGTTCGCCGCATCATCGCCTGCGCGCAATTCGATTGTGTCGTCGCCGCCATCTCCATCAACAGCTTCATCACCCAATATGCCGAAATAGACATTGTTGGTGGTAACGGCTGTATCAACGACATTGTCGCCGCTGCTGCCGGTATCCATGGCGTTATCGCCACTGCCACCAGTGGCAGCTTGTTCGTCAGTGTCTCCACCTGATCCACCGTCCAAGCCAGCCAAGGCCAAAAGTCCAAACAAAATGAAGATAATATCCATGGGTCACCTACTAACTGATTAATTTTGGTTAATGCTGAAATCAGTTCGCCATTAGGTCAACGTGGCTGTGGCAGCTTACACCATTTGGGCGAGTATTGGCTCAAACCACAAAACTATAGATGGAAATTCATTGGATTGTCTCAAAAAACGAAAAAGCCGCGCAGTTGCCCGCGCGGCTTTAAAAATTGAGGTTACGGTATGATTCTTAGTACATGCCGCCCTTTTCAACTTTCTTGGCGAACTCAGTTGTGCCGCCTTTAGCCAGGATCTTGGCTTGCTTGACCCATTCATCACGGGTCACCCGGCCTTTGAACCCTTCCAGGTTGGCATCAACCCATGCAACTTCGTCTTTGGTCCAGGACGCGACCTGGTCAAAGTGATAGAAGCCCAGCTTGTTACACAGCTTTTCCATCTTTGGACCAATACCTTTGATCATTTTCAGATCATCGGCTTTGCCGTCGCGGGCCGCTGTCAATTGCATCGGCTTGGACCCTTCGTCCTTGCCTTCGATCACGCCGTCACCGTCGTAATCAACACCTTCTGCGTCACCCGCAGCAGCGGCAGCAACCACCGGCGCAGCGGCGGCAACAGCTGCAGCTGGCACCATATCGGCCTTTGACGCTTCACAGTCAGACAAAGCTGCCTGCAAACGCGCGATTTCAGCGTCTTGGTCAGCACGGCCACGCAAACACGCGTCCAAGTCACCTTGCAGATTGGCATCGCCGTTTCCGGCAACGTTCACTTCAGACCGGCGGCCCCAAATGATCCAACCTGCCAACAATCCGATCAGCGCAGCAAGTGCCAGCAAGACCCAGATTTCACCCAGTAGAAAACCCCATTCACGGAACATAACTTCAACTCCCCTTCAGCAGTGATGCTGTTTGCATTTCTTGATTGGCCCGAACGATCATTCGGACCAGTTGATTTCAGTTCTGCGGTTTGCAGCACGGCCTTCGGCAGTGTCGTTATCCGCAATTGGTTGGACTTCACCATACCCGGTGGCCGTCATGCGATCTGCAGGCAACCCGGCGTCCAACAGTGCTGCACGAACCGCATTTGCGCGTGCTTCACTCAAGGCTTGGTTGCTGGATTCAGACCCCACACTGTCCGTGTGACCGGCCACTTCCAACGTCAGGGACGTTTCGCGCAGACAGAAGTCCATCATCGCAGCCAGCTTTGCGACAGTCCCAGCAGACGCTGGATCCAGATCCGCTTTGCCGGTGACAAAGTTCACTTCGTTGCCCGCCAGCAAATCAGCTGTTTGGGTGCGGCACATTTCAGCAGTTGGGGTGAACCCAAAGACTGCACGCCACTGGCCATTTTGATATTCTTCATCAAAGCCCGTGGTGCCAACCCGGCGATCGCCGTCTTGTGGCTGACGCACGGGTGGGGCTTTCATGGTGGCTTGCGGGAACCGCGCCGCCACTTGGCCTTTCAGTGTGTCAAAATCTGCCCCTTCGGAGAAGCCCATGTCGATGATCGGATCAGCATCCCCACCTGTGTAAGTCAGGTAGTCCACATGAGGGACAACAAAGGCAAGTCCATCCAGTTGATCCAAGACGGCTTGATCGGTTGTGACCAATCCCGCAGTGGCCGTGCTGGACACGCTGGGCAAGCCCAGGGCATTGGCAACGCCAGCCGCATCAACACCATCGGGTGTTTTGCCTGTCAGCGTTGCAGTGGCCCCCTTGCGGTAATCCACTGTCATCCGTGGCGCTGTGCCGTCATCCAAGGCTGTGATCTGAACCACATCCCCAAAGCCGTTCAGCGTCGCTTCTGCTGATGCTTTTTCTGTCGGTGTCAGTGCATCGCCGCGCACCGTCATCAGACCATTTTCAATGGACATCCGACCACGTTCCAGCTGCGCCAGGGCAGCGGCCCCTGCACGGGCTTTGGCGTCAAACGTGGCGTCATCAAGCACGGAAACATTCACCGCCCCTGTGTCCGCATCCCCCAAACCTTTTGCAACGTCTGCTGCAGCAAGGCTGGATGGTACTTTGCCAGAAGCCACCGCTGCTGTGCCGTCAAAATCAACAGCCAAGGTCAGTGGGCGCCCGTCGTCCAGTACAGTCACATCGTCAGACACCCCGTCCAACCCAGCAAGCCCAGCCAATGCTTTGGTGCGCGCTGCGGGATTGGTTGCTGTCCCTGTGATCACTGTTTTGCCAGGGGTCACCATCAAAGACCCGTCCACCAGTCCGTCCAGAGCGGCCAGACCAGCCGTTGCACGGGCTGCAAAAGCCGCGTTTTCAAGTTCGCCTTGGGTCACCGCGGAAGTATCGACATCGCCCGCCAACCCAGCGTCCACCGCAGATACGGACATGTCGTATGGCAATTTGCCGGACGCCGTCAGCGTTTCGCCTTTGGTGACGTTCAGCGCCACTGGCATGCCGTCATCAAAGACATTCAGGTCAGTGGTGGCCGTAAAGCCCGCAGGCACAGATGCCAAACCAGCTTCCGCTGCAGCAACACCTGCACGATCGCCGGTTCCTGTCAGCGTCATGGATTTGTCATTCACGGTCAATTGCCCGTTTTTCAAACCCTTCAGCGCGGTCAGGCCCTGTGTTGCAAACGGTGTCCATGTGCCATCCGCATCTTCAATTTCAGCCGTACGGGCCAAGTTTGAAGTCGCTTCGGCCGACAATACATCTGCCGCCAAGTTTGCGTCTGTTCCGAACGGCAGTTTGCCCGAAGACAAAACGTTTTCACCGTCAAACGTTGCCGCCAGCGAGAAAGGCTTGCCGTCGTCATAGATGTCACCCGCGAAACCAGCGTTGCCGAAGCCCGCCACTGCCGCTTGTGCAGCTGCCAAAGCAGCACGATCACCTTCACCACGCAAATCGATCTTGCCGTCTGCCACGTTCAAAGAACCAGACCGGAAGTTGTTCAGCCCTGCCAAGCCCGCTTTCGCTTGGGCGGCAAAATCAGCATCATCCAACTGGGATACGTTGACATCCAGTGCCGCACGATCCCCGGCCAAATCGGCCAACATATCGGCGGACAAACTGGATGGCACTTTGCCGGATACAGTATTCACACCGTTCACGCGTGTGGCTTGCAAGCCAAATGGGGATCCATCGTCAATAACAGTCAGATCCACTTGAGCTTCGGCTGGTGCCAAAGACATGGCAGCCGTCGCGGCGTCAGCCACATCAGGCGTCAAAGCAGCGCCTGTCAGGCGATAAACGCCTGGGCCCACATCCAATGTGCCGCGTTGCAACTTGGACAATGCGTCCAAACCGCTGTTCACTTTGGACCCGAAGGACGCATCCACCAATTCACCAGATGTCATGGCACTTGTGTCAACGTCCGCACCAAAGGCAGCGTCTACTTCAGCATCGCCGAAACCAAAGGGCAATTTGCCTGTGGCCACTGGTGTACCGTCCATAGTGTTCACCGAGATCGAGGCAGGAACCCCGTCATCGAATACGGCCAAATCACGTTCAACGGTCACGCCTTCAGGAACAGTGTCCAGCAATGTATCAGCGGCCGCCACCTGGGCGCGCGTGCCAACACCCGTCAATGTCACTGCATTTTCAGCAACAGACAGATCGCCAGATTTCAGTTTACCCAAAGCTGACAACCCCAAACCAGACACTGCGGCCCAGTTCATGGCATCGTTGTCGATTTCGGAAACCTTAACATCGGCAGTGGCATCAAATCCGCCCACGCCCGCCAAATCCGTTTCACCCATCGAGAAAGGCACCTTACCGGAAATCGTGTTGCCAGCGTCACCGCGCGATGCGGTCAAACCAAAGGCTTCCCCGTCATCGAACACAGACAGATCAGTGGTCACGCTGTAACCTTCGGGCGCGGATGCCAAAGTGGCCTCTGCCGCATCAACACCGGCGCGTGTGCCCACGCCAGTCAAAGTCAAATCATTGCCTGCGATCGACAACTGGCCAGATTTCAGCATGCCCAAGGCACCCAATCCGGACTTGGCAAAGCCAGGCCACTGACCGTCAGCACTTTCAATTTCAGCGATATTCACCAAGTTCGATGCAACAGGTGCACCCGTCACAGAACCGATTTCATCGGCACGCATCCCGAAGGGCAGCTTGCCCGCGCTCAACACGTTTTCACCGTCAAAGCTTGCTTCCAAGCTGAACGGGCGACCATCGTCCATAAATCCGATGTCAGTCGAAACCGCATAGTCGCCGCCGATACCAGCCATCATCGCTTCAGCTTCGGCTTTGGCCGCGCGCGTGGCGGTGCCTGTGAGGCTGATGTCTGTGTCTGCCACAGCCAAAGTGCCTGTATCCAGCAAGCTCAAAGCCCCCAAACCAGTGTCAACTTGGTCAGACCAATCCACCATGGGCGCTGCGATTTTAGCATTCACCAAACCGCCATCCGTCGCGTCAAAACCCAAACCAGCAGAAACACGTGCAGCATCCATGCCTTCGGGCAGTTTGCCCACAGCACTTGCAGACCCGCCATCCTTGCGAACGGTCAAGCGCATCGGTGTGCCATCGTCTTCCACTGAAATGTCAGTCGTCAGCTCATACCCCTCAGGCATCTCACCCAAAGCGGCCAATGCAGCATCGCGCCCTTGCGGGAATGCCGCAACGCCAGTCAAAGAAACCGCGCGGTCCTGAACAGACAACTCACCCACTTTCAGAGAATTCAAACCCGCCAGACCTTTGTCCACCACTCCGGGCCACGCTGCATCAGGCATACCGCCTGCAACACTGAACTCCTGTGGGGCATCGCCAAATGCGGTTCCCCATGCAACGCTTTGCGCGTCAGACGGGGAGTTACCTGCGTAAGTTTGCCCGTCAGATGATTTGCTGGATGTGAACGCATAAGGCGATGCCTGCGGCAACACTTCCAAATCATTGCGCACGACACGGCGGCCGTTCACATCGTTCAAACGCGCCACAATGGCGTCCGCTTCCGCATCGCTGTCTGCGATACCAGTTACCACAATGTCCCGGCCAGATACGGCCAAGTCTACCGGATGGGCTGTGTCGCCCAGCGTGTCCGTTGCACGCTCCGTAATGTCGGCTTGCATATCTTCCGCCTGGTGCGTGGTTCCCCACCACCCCAAGACGCCTACTCCGACAACAAGTACAATAATGCCCAGAATGACCTGCACAGCGTTTCCCCCATTGGTTGTTGCGTGGCACATGAGGCGATTCATGCGCGTACAACAAGGGGGAACAGACCATCGCCCGTCCCCCCCAAGATGCTGTGTGTCCTAAATGCAAGCCCGCTAGATGGCGGTTTTAAGACTTTCGTCTAAGTAAATTTCGCGCAGGCGGGCGGCCACGCTTCCCGGGGCACCTGTGCCCACAGCTTGGCCATCAATTTCAACAACCGGCATCACGAACGTGGACGCTGAAGTAATGAACGCCTCGTCTGCGGCTTGCGCTTCTTGCAAAGTGAAGGCGCGTTCTTCAACATTCATCTGCGCTTCTTTTGCAAAGCGCAAAACAGCGGCCCGCGTAATGCCGTGCAAAATGTCATTGGACAGCTGGCGGGTCACAATCGTGTTGCCCTTTACAATGTACGCATTGTTCGACGTGCCCTCTGTCACGTGCCCGTCTTCCACCATCCACGCATCATCTGCCCCAGCGGCTTTGGCGGCCATTTTCCCCATGGACGGGTACAACAGCTGAACCGTCTTAATGTCACGACGGCCCCAACGCTGATCTTCGATGGAAATGACCTTCATGCCTTCTTTGGCTTTGGGGCTGTTGGCCAGTCCAGGCTTGGCTTGCGTGAACAAAACGATGGTGGGTTCAACATCATCGCCTGGATATGCAAAATCACGATCCGCTGCACCGCGTGTAATCTGCAAATATACCAAGCCTTCTTCAATCTCGTTGGTGCGCACCAATTCGCGATGCACTTCCAACAAATCTTCTTTGCTGATGGGGTTTTTCATCTCCAACTCGTCCAACGACCGCTGCAACCGCACGGCGTGGCCATCAAAGTCCAGCAACTTGCCACCGATGACAGAGGTCACTTCATACACCCCATCCGCGAACAAAAAGCCCCGATCAAAGATTGAAACCGTGGCTTCGGTCTCCGGCATGTATTCGCCATTTACATAAACTGTGCGCGTCATTGGTTTATCCCCATAGCTCCGGTTTTGGCGGGTGAACGCCGTTGTCATCAAATTGTAATGGCACCGGGCGATCTTCTGCCAACAAAAGCGGACCGTCCAAATCGGTAAAAGCCACGCCCTGCGCCAAAATGGTTGCAGGTGCCATCGCCAACGAACTGCCCACCATGCAGCCCACCATTACCCCATACCCAGCGGCAAGGCCTTCTTCCTTCAAGGCCAATCCTTCGGTCAAGCCACCGGTTTTATCCAGCTTGATGTTGATCACATCATACTTGCCCTTCAAATGCGGCAAGCTGGCACGATCATGGCACGCCTCGTCCGCGCAGACAGGCAACGGGCGTTCGATCTCGGCCAACATATCATCGTCGCCTGCTGGCAAAGGTTGTTCCACCAACTTCACACCCAAACGCACCAAATGGGGGGCCAAGTCGGAATACACGTCCGCTGTCCACCCTTCGTTTGCGTCAATGATAATTGGGGTATCGGGGGCCCCGCGCCGCACAGCTTCAAGCCGGGGCATGTCATCGGGCGTGCCAAGTTTAATCTTTAACAAAGGCCGGAAAGCATTCTTGGCGGCCTGTGTCTCCATGGCCTCTGGCGTATCCAAGCTCAACGTATATGCAGTTATTTCGGGGCCTGGAGCGGGCAAGTTCAGCAAATCCCAAACCCGCTTGCCGGCCTTTTTGGCCGCATGATCCCAAAACGCACAATCCAAAGCGTTGCGTGCGGCACCAGCAGGCACCAAATCGGGCAAATCGGCCCAAGATCCGTTGAACCCTTCGATTTCTGCGGTCACACTTTCAAGGGTTTCATCGTAACGTGCATATGGCACACATTCCCCAAACCCGGTGGCACCATCACCTTCGATCCGAACAGTCAGAACTTCGGCCTGGGTGCGCGCGCCACGGGAAATCCGAAAAACCTGCGCCAGCTGGAACACATCGGATTCAACTGAAATATCCATAACACCGATCCCCTAAACTTCACTTTGAGCTAAAATACCTTCGCCGAAGGCACCACCCATCAAATACCAAAGGGATTTGATGGGGGCGTATCGCGCGGGCCGAAAGGCCCGCACCATCAGATCAGATATCCGCCAAAGCGTCCACAAGCTTGCCAGCGCCAACACGAATTGGATCTGTCGTCGGCAAGCCCATGCGATCTTCGACTTCTGCCAAATACGCCATGGCCTCATCTTCGGCCATGTGCTGGGTGTTGATCGAAATCCCAACAACCTTGCAGTTCGGGTTCACCACCTGCGCCAAGCGCAGCGCCACATCGCGCAGATCCTCCAAAGAAGGTTGCTGATAATCCGGCAAGCCGCGCATGTGCGCGCGGGTGGGTTCATGGCCCAAAATCAATGCATCGGGCTGGCCGCCATGGACCAGCGCCATGGTCACACCAGAATAAGACGCGTGGAACAAAGATCCCTGCCCTTCGATGTGATCCCAGTGATCGGCATCATTGTCCGGGGTCAGATACTCGACCGAACCCGCCATGAAATCCGCAATTACAGCGTCCAAAGGCACACCGTCGCCAGTAACCAAAATCCCGGTTTGACCGGTGGCGCGGAATGTGGACTTCATGCCCCGTTTGCGCATTTCTTGGTCCATGGCCATCGCGGTGTACATTTTACCAACAGAACAGTCTGTACCCACTGTCAAAACACGTTTCCCAGTGCGCTTTACGCCAGTGGCGATGGGATACTGAACCGAAGGCACGCGCACGTCGTGCAATGTGGCGCCATTGGCTTCGGCGGCTGCCACCAAATCCGCCTCGTCGCGCAGCAAGTTGTGCAAACCAGACGCAAGGTCATAACCCATATTCAGCGCTTCAATCAGCACAGACTTCCAAGCGTCAGAAATAACGCCACCGCGGTTGGCAACGCCAATCACCAGCGTTTTTGCCCCGGCTTCCTTAGCTTCGGCCAAAGACATTTCTGCAATGCCCAAATCCGCCTTACACCCATCCATTCGAAATTGGGCGACGGCGTTTTCAGGCCGCCAATCACGGATGCCAATGGCAACTTTAGCGGCAAGCATGTCGGGCGCATCGCCCAGAAACAACAAATACGGTGTTTTAATCATCGGAATGGTCCCCAAGTACGTTTCCTGCTGATTGCACCGCAGAACTTGCAAATTCCAGGCCATACTTGCGCGATTGCTGCGAATTCTTGAAATTTCCTCCTTATTTCTCATTCTTTCTCGCAAGATTTTGTCCCACCGCGGCTCTGCCGCGCGAATACTTACGAATCGAAGCAATGCTGCACCTGCAAAAAGCCCCTTGAAGCCCGCCCGGTAAGTTTCTATCGATGCGCCAATCGCTGACGAAATTTTATTGCGCAACAAGAGGTGCCTTGATGTCCTTCCGCCTGCAACCCACACCAGTCGATCGCCCAAACCGTTGCCAACTGTTTGGCCCTGGCTCGAACACAAAGCTGCATCCTAAAATGGCGGCATCCGCCGCAGATGTGATCAACTTAGACCTCGAAGACAGTGTTGCCCCGTCTGATAAAGACGCCGCACGCGCCAACGTTATCGCCGCCACCAAAGATATCGACTGGGGCACAAAAACACTGGCCGTCCGTATCAACGGTTTGGACACCCCTTATTGGTATCGCGATGTCGTGGATTTGCTGGAACAGGCCGATGAACGCTTGGATCAGATCATGATCCCAAAGGTTGGATGCGCCGCAGATATCTATGCCGTGGATGCATTGGTGACCGCGATTGAAACCGCCAAAGGTCGCACAAAGAAAATCGCGTTTGAAGTCATTATCGAAAGTGCCGCCGGTATTGCCCATGTCGAAGAAATCGCCGCCGCCAGCCCCCGTCTTGTGGCCATGTCACTCGGGGCCGCAGACTTTGCTGCTTCGATGGGAATGGCCACCACGGGCATCGGTGGAACCCAAGAAAATTATTACATGTTGCACGGCGATCAAAAGCATTGGTCCGATCCTTGGCATTGGGCACAGGCAGCCATTGTGGCGGCCTGCCGGACACACGGGGTTCTGCCCGTAGATGGCCCGTTCGGAGATTTCTCCGATGACGAAGGCTTCATCGCGCAAGCAAAACGGTCCGCCACCCTGGGAATGGTCGGAAAATGGGCAATCCACCCAAAACAGATCGCACTTGCCAACGAGGTTTTCACCCCATCGGACGACGCAGTAACCGAGGCCAGAGAGATTTTGGCAGCCATGGAACAGGCGAAAGCCAACGGGGAGGGTGCCACGGTTTACAAAGGCCGCCTGGTGGACATTGCATCCATCAAGCAAGCGGAAGTCATCGTAAAACAATCTGAAATGATTAAAGGCGCGTAAAGCCACCGCGCGATGGGGCTGTTCAAGCCCCGCTGCAACTTGGGTAACAGGCGCTGAAATTCAGCGCCTTTTGCTTTGTTGCATTCGCGCGATTGGGCCGCCATATAAAGGCGGATTACGTAAGGAAATGGCCCATGAATTACCTGGACTTTGAACGCCCCTTGGCTGAAATCGAAGGCAAGGCAGAAGAACTGCGCGCCATGGCCCGGGCCAACGAAGAAACAAACGTGGAAGACGAAGCTGCCGCGTTGGACAAAAAGGCAGCTGAAATGCTGTCCGATCTTTACAAAAACCTGACACCTTGGCGCAAATGCCAAGTGGCCCGTCATCCCGACAGACCCCATTGCCGGGACTACATCTATGCGTTGTTCACCGAGTACACCCCACTTTTTGGGGATCGTAACTTCGCAGATGACCACGCTGTTATGGGGGGCATGGGCCGTTTCAATGATCAACCCGTTGTCGTAATTGGCCAAGAAAAAGGCAATGACACCCAATCGCGCATCGAACGCAATTTCGGCATGGCCCGCCCAGAAGGGTACCGCAAAGCCATCCGTTTAATGGACCTGGCTAACCGGTTTGGCATGCCAGTGATCACATTGGTGGACACCCCCGGGGCCTATCCCGGTAAAGGCGCGGAAGAACGTGGCCAATCGGAAGCCATCGCCCGATCCACAGAAAAATGCCTGCAATTGAAAGTGCCCATGGTCAGCGTCGTCATCGGCGAAGGCGGGTCCGGTGGAGCTGTCGCTTTTGCCACAGCCAACCGCGTAGCTTTGTTAGAGCATTCAATTTACTCGGTAATTTCTCCGGAGGGGTGTGCGTCTATTCTTTGGAAGGACGCCGAAAAAATGCGCGAAGCTGCCGAAGCGCTGCGCCTGACTGCGCAGGATTTGCATAAATTGGGGGTCTGCGATCGGATCATCCCAGAACCCCTGGGCGGGGCCCATCGCGACAAAACAGCAACCATCGACATTGTGCGTCAATCCATCGCCAGTTTGCTGGGTGAAATGGCACAAATGTCCCCGGAAGAATTGTTGAAAGATCGTCGCGAAAAGTATCTGGCGATGGGGGCCAAAGGACTGGCAGCTTGATCAAGGGTCAGCCTTCCTTTTCTGCACCTTAATCTGGGATTTTGCGGGTAAATTCAGCGAGCTTGACGGTTCAGGTCACTGCGCGCCATGAGCCAAGTCACCGCGATTATCAGCGCTGAAATCACCGCAAACGCGGCCATCAATACTGCCAAAGAATCAATCCCGACAAACGTGCTTACGATCGAATAACTGCCCCCGATCAGCAGTTGGAGGGTGCCAACAATTCCCGCGGCAACCCCGGCCACTTGGCCCATGGGTTGTAAAGCCAAAGCATTTGCCAAACCAAGGTTCGCCCCCAAAAGTCCCAACATTGGCACCAGAACAGCGATGGAAAACCATAGCTGTCCAAGGCCAGCAGCCACCAAGGCGGCGCTCCCACACACCCCGAAGCAAAACGCTGTTCGTATCAGCAATTGACGAACTGAAAATCGACTGGTGTACTTTCGTAAAATCAACGATCCAGTTATGTAACCCGTTGAAATAAAAACGAAAACCCCTGCAAACTTTTGCGATGACAAGCCCTGTTCCACCATCATGACTGCCGGTGACAAAGTCACAAGCGACATAACCCCGCAAAACGAAAGCCCCGCCAAAGCAGCGCCGAACCACGCTTCACGAAATTTCAAAAATGCTTCAAAGCCCGCGCGCAAAGCGCCAAAAGTTGATTGTACCGCCGATGCTTTGCGCGTTTCGTGCAAAACGAAAACGCTGAGCACCAGCCCCAACCCACCCCAAAGTGCTGAGCCGATAAAAGGGCCACGCCACCCCAACCATGCCAGGAAAACAGTGCCCAAAATGGGCGCTGCCACCATCGCGAATCCCATGCTGCTGGCAAGGAATGTCAGCAAGCGCGCGGTCTGTGCACCATCGGTTATATCTCTGGCCACGGCACGCGACAGAACAGCCCCTGTGGCCGCACCTATTCCTTGGAAAAAACGCAGCGTAATAAGGGTTTCAATGTCATTCGTTATGGCTGTGGCGACGCCAAACACCACGAAACCAGACATACCTGAAATCAGGACCGGGCGGCGCCCAAATCGATCTGCCAATAACCCCATGGGAATTTGGCCCAACGCATAGCCCAAAATAAAGACACCGATGGTCCGTTGCGCCATTTCCAAAGTTGCGCCAGTGGCCTCTGACATCACGGGCAAGGCTGGCAAAGAAATGTCGATCGCAAACGCGGTCGTTGCAATCAAAAACACAAGTGTTGTCACCACCAATGGTGTCGGGTTCACAGGGGTGGCGGCCACAGTTTTTCCTTTGTCAGCGCAAACGGCGCAACAACTTCTGCGATGGTTCCCCGGTTACCGCAAGCCCACGCTTGGACTGAAATGCCTGGATCGCGCATTTTGTTTTCGGCCCGAAAACACCATCAACATCCCCAATGGCATATCCGCGGCGCGCAAGTCCGTTTTGCAACGCCATTCGATCTTGGCGCGAAAATCCATATTCATCTGGTGGAAATGCCCCCCGCAAAGGGCCCTGCCCTCGTAACCTGTCCGACAAAACGCCCACGGTAATGGCATAAGAGACGGATGCATTGTAACGCCGCAAAACATTGAAATTGTGGGTTGTGACAAAGCGTGGCCCGCTGCTTTGCGGCTGCACCAGCTTGCCCTGTGTGCGTGTCACACCAGCTTCTCCGCCCCATGAAAGGCCAGATTTCCATCCGTTTCGTTTTAAATAAGCCGCCGTAGATGCCAACGCATCGCTTGGGTCATTTCCCCAAATATTTCGGCGCCCATCACCAGTATGGTCAACAGCAAAAGACAAAAAGGATGTGGGGATGAACTGCGTATGGCCCATGGCCCCGGCCCAGCTGCCGGTCAGTTTACTGGGCTGCACGTCGCCACGTTGCAAAATCTTTAGCGCTGCAATCAGTTGCTTTTCATAGAATTCAGCGCGTCGCCCATCGAACGCTAAAGTGGCCGCGGCTGAAATAACAGGCACATCGCCGCGCCGTTCGCCATATCGCGTTTCCACCCCCCAAATTGCTGCAATGACAAACGGATCAACCCCGTATTTTTGCGCAATACTGTTGAGTGCGTTTTGATGTTTGGCCATCGCACGTCTGCCCACCAACAACCGCTTTTCAGTTGTGTTGATAGAAATATAATCTTCCAAAGTGCGCCGATTTTGGAACTGACTACGATCACGTTTGACCACGTCGGGCAAATAGCCGCCGCCTTTAAAACCGGCCACCAGCGTTTCACGCTTAATCCCCGCCCGTTTTGCGCGAACCTGAAAACGGTTTACCCAATCGCTAAATTTCACGTTTTTGACCGGCTGAAATCGATCCGCTGCGCCACAAACACTTTGCGCGAAAGCCGGTTGGGTCAAAATGCCCAAAACGGCGGCTCCGCCGGCGAGGAAATCACGTCGTTTCATAAAAGTCTCTCGTTAAACAATGACGAAAACATACTGTGTGCCCCACCAAATTCATGGGGAAAATAAGAGATCTTGTCGGCCTATGTGCCTCAATAGTCTTTTTGAAAAAATATCCCGATCCCTGTTTCACCGTCACTGCCCAGACGTCCACGAACAGTTAAGTTCTTAGAAACGTCAACATTCAAATTGATCTGGCTTGTGCCGTCACTTTTTACCGTGACATCGGAATAGACATTTTCAGAAATATATTTCCCCGCTCTGGCTTGAATTGTGCCATCAGAATCTTGGCTTATTTCAAAGTCATCGACGCCCAAACCATTGCGGATCCGGTCTGATAATCCGCCACCATTCCCACGCAAAGTGTTGATCGAAACGGCGATTTGGACCGCTTGTGCGCCGGACAATTCTGAAATGTCTTTGCCAAACAATAACAGGGCCAATGCCTCCTCTTGCGGCAATCCGCTGTTCGAAGACACTTCAATATCCAGATCCGAAGCCAGTCCGAACAGTCTCAGCTGAACTTCCGTACCATCCACGTCTGCGCGGGCAGAAACATCTAAATATGGGTCAAAATTTCCCTGCAATCGAATGCTGCCCTCATCAATTTGCAGGCGCCTTCCCAGCAAAGACAATCGCCCTCTGATCATGTTAAACTCACCAATGGGGCGCAGATCATCAGAAGATCCGGTAAGTCGAACCGTCCCACCAAATTCAGCGTCCAATCCCCGACCCCTTACAAAAATCCTTGAGGGCGCGTTGACGGTTACATCGATCGGAATGCTGGGTCCCACGTCAGAGGGTTCGGTCGCGACTGTATCCAACTTTGCAAATTTCAGCGTGCGCTTTGTGCCCTGCGACGGGTTCAAATGGCGCAACCCGTCCAGAACTGAAAACGACAAACCAAATTCTGGTATTTGGATTTCGGCATTGGCAACGTCCACGACACCACTAACTTTCGGGGCGCTGATTTGGCCAGAAATCTTGAAGCGGCCGGAAACATCAGCTTCAAAAACATCATCTTGGCGCAGGGTTGTCCGCGACACTTCAATGGCAAGATCTGTGTTGTATGGGGTGGAAACCTCTATCGGCCCAGAAATTTTAATTGTTCCGCCGGTGGATAAGGCGGATGCCACCTGCACTTGGGCCTTTCCATTTGCGACCACAACATCCCCTGTCACAGATGGCAACGAAATGCGTTGTGATGGGATGAACACCCGAACATCGCGAGGAACGATTTTGGCCGATACGCTTTGCACGTCCAAAGGTCCCACCAAGCGCCCGCTAAAATCACCCTTGCCTGTCAAATTCGCGGCGTCCGTGAATTCGTTCAAAACCGCCAAATCCAAGGACCCACTCGCGCGCAGATTTGCGAATTTTGCATCTTCACGGATTATGCCACTGACGGAAGCATTCAAATCCCTGCGCCCAAATCCATCCATTTGGACCTGCCAAAACCGTTCAGCTTTGCGCACTGATCCGTTGATGTTGGCTGTCCCCGTCAGCGGCGCTGCCACGGCACCGATGTCCAATATGTTCAGATCAAAGTCGAAGAATGTGTTTGGTCCGTCCAAAACACCAGTCGTTGTTCCTTGCACAAGCCCATTCCGAACAAGCAATCGATCCACCACGACACGCTGGGTGCTGGTGACATTCCCAGAGAATTCATAAATTGTTTGCGGTTGGAAATACGGCGCAATCGCAGTGATGCCCAAATCCAAATTATCTGTTTGCCCTGTTCCCGAAATACGCAGGTCTTCGTTTTTCAGATTGTACAAAAACTCAGATTGCGCCCCCAGACGACCGCGCACCGGGCGATCAAGCAGCGCAGAAAATTGCGCCAAACTTTGTGCGTTCAGCTCAAGCTTTCCATCGATTATCGCCAAGGTCGCACCGTCGAAAACCAAACCGCCGCGCCAAACAGCGTCGGCTTGCGACCCCAGGCCAGCACGAGCATCCACATTCCAACGCATCCCGTCCTGGTTCGACCGCACCGTGAAAGTCGCCGGGCTGCTAAGTCCTGGCAAAATTCGACTGACCCTTGGAATTTCGGCGTTTATCGCAACAACGCTGTTATCCGTTTTTAGTGTTGCACTGCCTTGGATATTTGCATGGGAAGAAGACACACGCAGCGGCATTATCTGTAAGCCCGCTTCATCACGGGTTACCCCGAGTTGAAGCTGCGATGTACCTTCCAAAAGACGATCAACCTGGCTGATCCCAGCCTGCAGCGACCGACCAAAACCAGTGATTTCAACATCTGCTTGCCCTGTTAATGGCGCGTATTCCCCTTTTATCGATAATTCTGCGCTGCCCTTCAGATCAGCCCCCACGAGCGCAGAGAATTGATTCAAGTCCGACGCCTTCAAAATGATGTCTGGACGAAGCCAAACGCGTTGATCCGCATCGGCCGTATCCACAATGGCAGTGCCGGACAATCCGTAGGTGTTTCCGTTCAATTCGATATTTTTGAATTTGAAAGGGTTCCCTGGTGCGGCTTCAATCTGAAATTCGCCCCCAAGACTTTTGCCAATGGACTGACCCACGCCGGCGTCTGAGAAGGAAAGCTCACGCCCGTCAAACGCCGCGCGCCCCGAAATGAATTTGGCAAATGGATCCAAAACGCCCTGGCCATCAAAGCTCAACGACCCCGCAGCAAATTGAGGTGTTCTGGGATTTCTGGTGTTTCCTTTCACAAACCAACGATTGCTCTGAATACCATCAAAGCTGGCGGCGATGCGCGCGCCAGAAATGGTTATAGGATCGCCTGGAATGGGCAAAATAACGTTTTCCCCTTCCGGTGGTGCGATATCCATCTCCAAATCGAAAAGTGTGGGCCATCCGTTTGCATCAAGCTGAGCTTCACCAGTCAAATTCAAGGCGGCCGAAGACATCGAAATCTGTTCTAGGTTTAAAGCACCATTGGGTTTACGCGCACCGCCAACCTTCAATTGCAAATCGTCGCCCAGGAAGTCCCTGTACTGCGACGCAACCATCTGAGAAATATTACCGGCGACATCCAAATCAAAATTGGTGAGGTCGTTTTTGCCTGTGGAAATTTCGAAATCCCCATCCAGGCGTGAACCGGCGCCCGTTCGCAACTTCAGATCTGCTGCAAACCTGGACAAGGGTGCGTTTCCTTGCAGTTGCAAATCAATGGAGGGTCGCCCTGGCAAGTTTAACAGATTGGACAACAATCCATCGTCAGGTTCGGAAATGGACAAATCCAGAGCTAATCTGGTTGTGGCGTTGCTGAAATTGGCAATCAGCGAAACCTGCCCCGTTTTGTCCAAACGTTTGATTTCAAGTTCTGCCGCCCCCTCGCCATCGCTTATTTCAATGGAACCTTGCAAAGAAAGTACAACAGCTTCGCCTAAAATGTTTGAACCAAGTTCGGCGCGTTCAACTTGTAAATCGCCGATATTCAAAGCAACGGGCAGTTGCGGTAATTCAAAGCGCGATTTGGCTTCTGGAGACGGCACCGCATTGTTTTGGGAAACCGGCGGCCGATTCACCCGTACGAAGTCTGCGCTAAGCCGGTTGATCTCTACCCGCCCGCGCAGCAGGGCGGCCCGGTTCCACTCCATGACTGCATTTTCCAACACAAGCCAAGCTCCGTCTGCATCTATAATTCGGATGCGTGCAATTTTGGCCCGGGAACTTAACGCCCCCTCAAAACCGCGAATTTCCACGATTTGGTCTTCTGTGGACAAAGCACCTTCAAGCAATCCTTGAACAAACCCACGGTCGTCTTCTGCTTGCCCCCAAACTGCGGTTGCAAAGAACAGGCCTAACAACAATGCAAACACATATCTCAAAACGATTGACCAATCCCTAAGTAAAGCTGCACGCCATCGCCGCCAGGGCCATCCACTGGGGCAGCAATATCAAATCGTATGGGGCCAAGCGGTGTTTTGTACCGAACGCCAAGGCCCGCACCCATATGCGACTGGCCTTGTTTAAAGCCATTTTGCCCAACGAACCCAACGTCAACAAAAGAAACGAGACCAATACTATCGGTGACGGACCACCTCAATTCGGAAGACAAACCAGCAAAAGCTTGGCCGCCCAAAGATGCAGTGCCAGATGCCCCCCCCAGAGATTGATATCCCTGGCCGCGAACCGACCCAGCACCGCCAGAATAAAACAAATAGTTCGTAGGGGTTTCTCCATGCGGCAAGCCGACTGTAGTTTTCGCGACGCCACGCAAGGCAAAAGTCAAATCTTCGCGCGCACCAACTGGCACATAAAACCGACCATCCAATTCTAGCTGGGTCCCCGAATTTCCGTATTCAAATTCGTGAAATGGCTTGAGTTGCGCCCCTAGGAAATATCCCGTTTTTGCGTCTAAAGGATCGTCACGTTTGTCTAACGTTGCATTCAGCCCTAAACTGGCCACAAGAAAGCGTTGATCGGTGTTTGGCACTGCGGTCCTGTCAGTTACTTGTGAGTACTGAAGCCCCAATTCCGCACCATAAATCAAATCCTCCCGCTTTTGCCGCGATGCCCCAAAGGTCAAAAATGCATCTTTGGATTTGAAAGCAGGTTCTGCCAACAATCTGAATTCGCCATTAAAATAAACCGTTGAAAAAGGACCGAATGCTGCCGGTCGCGCCACACGAAAGGATAGCTTGTAGTCTGGCTCTAATCCGCCATAAAAAAGCTGGCTTGCCTCTGCGTCTATTGTTAAACGGTCGGCCCTGCCGAACAGATTGCGGTGAAGCCAAAATGCGGAAAACGTTCCGCCGTCGGTTGTCGAAGCTTCAAGACCAACACCAATCCGTCGGGGTTTACGATCCACAGCTGACACCAAAATATTAAGTGAATTCCCAGGGCTAAGCGTTTCTGCTTCTCGGACGGACACCGATTTGAACACGCCTGTTTTTCGCAATCTTGCAGCTGCGGCTGCGATGATTGCAGGGTCATAGCGATCTCCTTTCGGGATACCCATTATGCGTTCTATACGCTCCGGTCGAACCGCAGTTTCACCGCTTAAAATCACGTCCCCAAACACCACCAAGGGGCCCGGAACCAATTGCACGTTCACGTCCAAACGGGCGGTGCGGTGCTGCGCTACAATGTCTACAGAAGAGACATCAACCATGGCATGCCCAGCAGCGCGCCAGTCCTCTCCCGCTTGCTGTGTCGCGGCGCGGATCACATCAGCAAAGGCAGGTGCACCATCAACAAGACCTTCCGGCAAGACAGCCCCTGGGGCAAGCGGGCCCACGCGGATTTGCCCAAAGGTGAAGGCACGGTTCGGATCAACTGAGATGACTATTTCTGAAATGGATTGGACCGTTTGGAATGGATCCAACAAGGCCACCTCTTGACCGTCTGCTTGAATCTGGACTGTCCCCGAATAGTAGCTTCTGTCATACAAAGCTGCCACGATCCGCGCGTAATCTGCGCGTGCCAAAGTCATCAGATCATCCGCTGACGTCGCACCAGGGTTTTTCAACGACAACAGGGCGGACGCTGACCTAATATTTGATGCCAGTTCGGGTGGGCTTGCGCCCAGCAAAACCAGCTGAATTGACTGGGCCTGGGAAATGCCCGCGCTTGCCCACCAGATACACACCAACAAGACGGTTGATTTGAAACTCTGAAAAACTCGTTGAAAGTACATTTGTAATGTCGCGCCCCTGGCTTACCACTTACATAACACGCAGCACCACAGTTCCCAGCCAAAGTCAGATCACGTTTGCAATCCGACCTTCATTTTGGGCTGAAGTATCAAATATTTGACAAATCTACAGTCTTTGAATTTCCGTCGCGGCAGGATGCATCAGCCGCATCGGCCAGTATCTGCGCTTTAATTCCATCAGCCCCATCTGGTGCAACGTTGTTGCCAGAAACAACGCAATCCACGAAATGTTCCATCTCTGCGGTATATGCAGCAGCGTATCGTTCCAAGAAAAACGGCATTGTTGCCGCGCGCGTGAAGCCGCCGGCACCCGCTATTTCAACGGTATTTTCCAGAACATTGTCAGCACGCGCCATCGCCTTGGATCCATGAACTTCGATGCGTTGATCGTAACCATAGCTGGCACGACGCGAACAAGAGATTTGGGCGATTTTTCCACTGGCGGTTTTCATGGTAACCGCGGCCGTATCCACATCATCGGCTGAACCGATCTCTGGATCCACCAGGCAAGACCCTTGGGCGAAAAGTTCTACGGGATCTTCCCCCAATAAAAAGCGTGCCATGTCGAAATCATGTATCATCATATCTCTAAACAGGCCGCCAGATTGTTTGATATAGTCAATCGGTGGCGCGGCTGGATCGCGTGAAAGAATGGTTATCATTTCCACATTCCCAATTTGGCCCTGATCGATCTGTGCTTTCAGAGCAGCGAAATTTGGATCGAAACGTCGGTTGAATGCAACCATCATTGGAACGCCCGCTTTATCCACGGCGGCCAGGCATTGACGGGTGCGATCAGTGGACAGATCCACAGGCTTTTCACAGAAAATCGCCTTACCAGCGGCAGCGGCTTGATGGATCAAATCGAAGTGCGTTGTTGTCGGGGTTCCAATCACCACCGCATCGATACCTGGGTCGGCAATGATTTCATCTGTGGTCATGGCATTACATCCAGATTTGGCCGCCAGCGCATCCGCAGCATCTGCAAAAGCATCTGAAACAGCCGCCACGCGCGCTGTCGTCATGCTTTGCAGGGATCTTGCATGCACTTGCCCAATACGGCCACACCCTAACAATCCAATATTCAACATGACTTATCCTTTCATCGTCCGAAGCACGGTGCGGGCCGTTGCCATGACCGGGTCATGGGTTTGCTTTAAGATTTGCACACGATCAAATTGATCTGCATCTGCGGTCACCGCCGCACGCAAAGCCGCGCCAAAGGCCATCCTTAATTCTGTGCCAATATTGAACTTGCATATCGATGTATCCCGCGCCAGGCGGCGCCGTTGGTCCGCAGGGACCCCCGAACCACCATGAATAACGAGCGGAACATCCGTCACCGCTTGAATTTCAGCTATGCGACTTTCATCCAGGCCCCCGGACTGATCTTGTTGCAGATGTACATTTCCAACAGAAATCGCCATCGCATCCACCCCGCTTTCGCGTGCAAATTTTGCGGCCTCCTCAGGGTCCGTCCCCGCAGATGCTTCGCCATTGTCATAGCCAACGAAACCGATCTCACCTTCGCAGGAAATCCCTGCGGCGTGGGCCATTTCCGCAATCTTGGCAGTTTCGTCGATATTCTGGGCCAATGGCTTGCGCGATCCATCGAACATTAGGGATGTAAAGCCACTGTCCAAGGCAATTTTGCAGTCTTCAAAAGTGTAACCGTGATCCAAATGGGCCACCACAGGAACTGCCGCATGTTCCGCCAAATGGCGAAACATCTTGCCCAAAACCGGCAAAGGCGTGTGTTCCCGGCAAGAAGGGCCCGCTTGCAAGATCACTGGGCAATTTTCTGCTTCAGCAGCAGCAACATACGCACGCATTTCTTCCCAGCCCAAGGTAACCAACCCGGCAACCGCGTACCCACCCGCGAGTGCTGGTTGGACAACGTCCTTCAAAGTGACCAAACTCATTTGAATTTCGCAATCATGTCTTTGATGCCGGGGATCGTTTCAATCTGATAAGCGTGGGTTGGTTGGAAAAATTGAACCAGGCTGCGCTGGGACAAACCGCCTAAAATAGTAAAATAATACATCTCATATCCTGGCAAAGCAGCACAGGGATGATACCCACTGTCCAAGCAAATCGTGGAGCCATCGACAATGTGATAAGCTTCGCCCGGCTTTCCATCCTCGCGCTGCAACATTTGAACGCCTGATCCATGGTTCGGGCGGAAGCGGAAATTGTAGGTTTCATCGTGCCGTGTTTCCAAAGGCAAACGATCCGTATCATGTTTATGGCTTGGGAACCCTGACCAGCCGCCTGCCCCCACGGTAAACAATTCGCTGACCAGCAAACGGCCAACTTTGTCATGCTGCTTTTGTCCTAAAATATGTTTGATTTTGCGGTGGGTCTTGGTGTCGTCTGATCCATATTGCACCAGATCAAGTTCGTCGGCGCGCACAGCGAAGGCGTCCAGAACTTTATCGTATTTCGCGCCAGCAACAAAAATTTCAGCGCTGTCAGACGTGCATTCCATCACGGCATTCGCAGCTGTTGGCACGTAAACGCCTTCAGGCTCACCGTCCCAAACGTCCTCTCCTCGCCCGCCCAAAGAAGCGACTTTAAACCCTTCAACATCAACGTTTACTGATCCTGTGGCAGGAACAATGCAGGTTTCATAGCCGGGAACGCTGTATTCGAACGCTTGCCCTTTCCGAAGCTTTACAATGTTGAAGTAATTCAGCGGAACAGTGGCGTCGCCAGCATCGACAATTGGTTTGTTCTGGTTATCAAACGGAGCGATGTGCATGAAACAGGTCCTTATGCAGGGGTTGTGGGTCCAGGGTGTTTGGCCAGGAAATCATCCAAAGTGGCCGTATCTGCCATCGCAGGGGCACATCCTGGGCGGGATACGGTTATCGACGCGCAGGCTGACCCGCGCAAAATGGCTGTTTCAAGATCATCGCCACCGGCAATGGCGGCCATCATACCCGCCATGAAACTGTCACCGGCACCCGTGGGCTTGAGTGCTTCCACCGGGTAAATCCCTGTTCGAATTTCGGCATCGCCTGCGAATGTAATCGCGCCTTCGTGGCCCATTTTGTAAACAACAATACCAACGCCTTCGGCTGCCAACGATCGGGCTTTGTCCAGGCCTTTGTCATAATCGCCTGCCATGAAACCAAATTCTTCGTCGTTGCCAACGATCATATCACATTGCGCCGCAGCCCGTGACAAAACATCGGAAGCTTCTTGGGCGGATGGCCAACTGTAAGGGCGATAATCCACATCAAAAATGATGGGAACGCTGGCTGAACGTGCCAATTCGAACGCCTTGAAACTTGCGCTGCGCGATGGCTCTGCGGCGAACACAGTTCCAGCGGTTATAAGCGCGCCAAATGCCCCATAGTCCACTGCGGACACATCAGCATCATCCATTTGGAAATCTGCGGCGCCGTTCCGGTAAATCACGTTGCGGTGTCCTTCGACACGGCTTTCATAAAACGCCAAGGAGTTTCGGTATTCCCCGCCCACGGCTGTGACGTGCTGTGTTCCAACGCCATAGGCTTTAAGCTGGCCCACACAATAGCTGCCGATACTGTCATCCGAAACGCGGGTCACCAAACTGGCCTGTCCACCCAATTTGCAGATCCCAACAGCAATATTTGCAGAACTGCCGCCCAGACCCACAGACACGCGGTCCACGTCTTCAACTGCAACCCCCGCATCCGTGAAAACATCCATGCCTGCGCGGCCCACCACGACAAAGTTATTGGCTTTGATGCCATCAATCAGTTTTGACATCATACACCCCGCCGTTGGCGTTCGCGTGTGCTTTCCCATTCCAGGTGCTTTTCATGAACGCCGGCTTTGTCCGTGATATGCGGCGTGCCCACTTCCCACCAGGTATGGCCTTCAGTGGTCCACCCTTCGTAAGGGTCGACTTTCATAACAATAACATACGTTTGATCGGCCGCCACGGCACGCTTGAAGGCTTCACCTAGATCACTGGCACGTTCTACGGTTTCTGCCGTCGCGCCCATTGCACGGGCGTGCGCTTCGAAATCAACAGCAACCTGGTTGGTGGCTGTCGGAGTGTCCGCAATCAAGTTGTTAAAGCTGTCTTGGCCAACATTGTTTTGCAACTTGTTGATTACCGCAAAGCCCCCATTGTCCAACACCAACACGATCATCTTTTTCTGAGTCAAAACCGAAGAATAGATGTCGGAGTTCATCAGCAGGTACGACCCGTCTCCACAGAAAGTAATGGTTTGCGCATCAGGTTCACGTTCCATTTGCGCAATACGCGCGCCCCAAGCCCCAGCAATTTCATACCCCATGCACGAAAAGCCGAATTCCACGTCCACCGTGCCGATGTCCAAGGTTTTCCAATTGGCGGTGACTTCCGCAGGCAAGCCCCCTGCCGCGGCCACCACGCGGTCGCGGGGGGAACACAAATCATTCACGACGCCGATGGCTTGGGCATATGAATTGGGGCGGTTGCCCACGCGGGTGTTGTCAGCCACATAAGCATTCCACTTGGCCCGTTCGCCTTGGGCACGGGCGGTCCAATCCTTGGGAGCACTGTATTCGGCAGCGGCCTGCAACGCGGGCAAAGTCAGCTTTGCATCCCCCACCACAGTAAGAGACAAATGCTTGGCCGCGTCATGACGGCCCACGTTCAACCCAATGAACTTGGCATCTGGCGCAAAAGCAGTCCATGACCCGGTGGTGAAATCTTGCAGCCTTGTGCCAACGGCCAGCACCAGGTCAGCTTCTTGGGCAATGGTGTTGGCGCTGTCGGACCCGGTCACGCCGATGGGCCCAATGTTAAGGGGATGGTCGTGCAAAAGGTTCGCCCGGCCAGCAATGGTTTCCACAACGGGAATTTGGGTGGCTTCTGCAAAGGCGGTCAGCTCTGCCACGGCATCACCATACTGCACGCCCCCGCCCGCGATGATCATGGGGCGCTCTGCGGTATTCAAAAGGGCAACAGCGTCCGCCAATTCACTGGCATCCGCGGCCTGACTGCGGATGCGATGGGTGCGTTCTTCAAAGAACGAAACAGGGTAATCGTAAGTCCAGCCCTGCACATCCTGGGGCAAGCCGATGAAAGCAGGCCCGCAATCGGCAGGGTCCAACATGGTGGCCAGTGCGGCAGGCAAGGATTGGATCACCTGCGCGGGATGTGTGATCCTATCCCAAAAGCGGCTTACGGCCTTGAAGGCATCATTTACCCCAAATGTCGGATTTCCAAAATGTTCCAGCTGCTGCAACACTGGATCCGGCAGTCTGGTTAAGAACGTATCCCCGCACAGCATCAGCACTGGCAACCGATTGGCGTGGGCCAAAGCTGCCGATGTCAGAAGGTTGGCCGTCCCTGGGCCTGCGCTGGCGGAACAAAACATAAAGCGCCGCCGCATCCAGGTTTTTGCATACCCTGCAGCTGCGAATCCCATGCCCTGTTCGTTTTGCCCCCGATACAGCGGCAAGGTATCCTTAACGTCCTGCAGTGCTTCGCCCAAGCAGGTCACGTTACCATGGCCGAAGATACCAAACCCCCCGCCGCACAATCGCATACGGTTGCCATCGATCTCGATAAATTGGGCGTTCAGATATCGAACCACTGCTTGGGCAGTGGTCAAAGTCACGGTTTCGGTCGCCATATCAGCACTCCGCATTTTACAATTCTCTCAAAATTTCTTCATTGCCGCTTTGCACGAAAGAAAGTTTAGCTTCCAAGTCATCAGTTTTTCATCATATTGCAAGCACAGATTGGGGCGCTAACATTTAGAGGGGCGAACGATGACGCAGATTGGGATCGGGATCATCGGTGGCGGATATATGGGCAAAGCCCATGCAGCTGCGATGGCTGCGGTTGGCACCGTGTTTGAAACCAAACTCCGGCCACGTTTGGAAATGGTGGCCGCAACATCAGAGGAAAGCGCCGCGAAATACCGGGATGCCTATGGCTTTGCCAGATCCACGGGGGATTGGCGTGTTCTTGTCAATGATCCGAAAGTGGAGGCGATTGTAATCGCGTCTGTACAATCAACTCATTTGGAAATCGCGAAAGCAGCTTTCGCACTAGGTAAGCCAGTGATGTGCGAAAAGCCCATGGGCCTGACAGCGCAAGAAGCCCGCGACATGACCGAAGCCGCCGAAACAGCCGCAGTCGCAAATATGGTTGCCTATAATTATATACGCACCCCCGCTTCACAAATGGCACGACGCATGATTGCCGATGGCGCATTGGGCCGCATACATTATTTACGGGCTGAACATGTTGAAGACTTCCAAAACGACCCTGCCACATTTGCAGCTTGGCGCTGTGAAGGTGATGCAAACGGAACGCTTGGTGATTTGGCGCCACATATCATCAACGCCGCCAGGGCGCTTATGGGCCCCATCGCGTCAGTAAATGCTGTGATCGAGACAGTGTATAAAGAACGCGGTCCTTACACCGTGACCAATGATGATCAATTGCAAGCGATGGTGAAATTTGAAGGCGGCGCCATGGGGCATTTGTTTGCAAGTCGCGTCGCGACTGGACGCAAAATGGGATACGCCTATGAAATCACGGGCGACAAAGGTGCCATCCGATTTGATCAAGAAGACCAAAACACGCTTTGGTATTTTGACAACGCAGATCCCAAAGATCGTGCTGGCTTTCGCCGTATTTTGACAGGCCCAGAACACCCCGACTATCTGCCCTTTTGCCAAGGACCGGGACACGGGACTGGATACCAAGATCAAATCATTATTGAGGCCAAAGATTTTTTGACCGCAATCGAAACCGGCAATGCCGTATATCCCACATTCCGCGAAGGGTTAGAGGTGCAACGCACCGTTGAAGCCATCCGCGCATCAAACAAAACCCAAAGCTGGCAAAACGTCAGCGACTTTTAAGAAAGCAACGCCATGACCATTCGTGTTGGAAATGCGCCCTGTTCATGGGGCGTGGAATTTGCAGATGACCCCCGCAACCCTGCTTGGCGGCAGGTGCTAAAAGAAAACGCAGAAGCAGGATATAAAGGTATCGAACTTGGCCCCGTGGGCTTTATGCCAGAAGACCCCGCTGAACTTGGCGATGCTTTGGCTGAATTTGACCAAGAACTAATTGGCGGCGTGGTGTTTCGCGCGTTTCACGACGCAAACCAATGGGATGATGTGCTGGACGGGTCAAAACGCACGATCGCGGCGCTCAACGCCCATGGCGCCAAGCATTTAGTTTTGATTGACAGCATCTCAGACCGGCGCGCGCCCACAGCAGGGCGTTGGGACGCTGCAGAAAAAATGGATGACGCCGAATGGGCCGCTTACCGCGACCGTATCGCCCAAGTCGCAAAGATGGGCACCGATGCTGGCTTGACTGTCGGTATCCATGCCCACGCTGCGGGGTTTATGGACTTTGAACCCGAACTAGAGCGATTGTTGGACGAAGTGCCCGAAGACATTTTGAAGATTTGTTTCGATACCGGCCACCATTCATACGCTGGGTTCGACCCGGTGGCGTTTATGGAAAAATGGATCAGCCGCATTTCTTACATGCATTTCAAAGACATTGATCCAGCAGTCAAAGCAGACGTCATAGCAAACACCACCGGCTTTTACGACGCCTGCGGACAGGGCATTTTCTGCAAACTGGGATTGGGAGATGTGGATTTTCCCGCCGTGCGGCAGGTGCTTTTGGACAACGGGTTCGAAGGGTGGTGCACTGTGGAACAAGACTGTGATCCGACTTTGGGCAATACCAGTCCCGTGGATGATGCACGGTTTAATCGCGAATATTTGCAAAGCATCGGCTTCTAAAGGCGAAGGAACTAACCATGGCAAAATTAAACTGGGGCATGATCGGTGGCGGCAAGGGCAGCCAAATCGGACCAGCACATCGTCTTGGCGCGCAGGCTGACGGCAACTTCACATTGGCCGCAGGCGCGCTGGACCATGATCCCATCGCCGGCAAAGCCTATGCCCAGGAATTGGGTGTCGCATCGGATCGCGCCTATGGTGATTGGCGCGAAATGCTGGCCGGAGAAACATCCCGCGATGACAGGATTGATCTGGTGACCGTGGCCACTCCGAATTCCACGCACTTTGAAATCACGAAATCCTTCCTCGAAGCGGGCTTTAATGTCTTGTGCGAAAAGCCCATGACCATGACCGTCGAAGAAGGCGCGGAAATCGTCAAAATTGCCCGCGCATCGGGCAAAATTTGTGCTGTGAATTACTGCTATTCCGCATACCCGATGGTCCGCGAAATGCGCCATATGGTTCAATCAGGCCAAGTGGGCAAAGTCGGTGGTGGCCAACTTCAGCCACGGGCACCACGGCGACGCAGCAGAAGCCGACCCGCGTACGTT
>JAHDCP010000028.1:9446-27744 GCA_020629775.1 Planktomarina sp. | reverse complement strand
CGGATGCGTTGCCAGCGGTGACTGTGCCGTCTTTTTGGAACACCGTCCGCAGACCCGCCAGTGTTTCCATGGTGGATGCCTTGGGATGTTCGTCGCGCGCAAAATCCACCATGTCGCGCTTCACTTTGACTTGCACGGGGGTGATCTGGGTGTCGAAGTACCCAGCTTCAATCGCCCGCGCCGCCCGTTCCTGGCTTTCCAGGGCAAAGGCATCTTGGTCTTCGCGGCTGATGCCGTGTTCGGCCGCCACGTTTTCTGCAGTGATGCCCATATGCCCCGTGCCAAACGGGCAGTTCAGTGCGCCCAGCATCATATCCAAGGTCTTCACATCCCCCATCTTTTGGCCCCAGCGCTGGGACTGCATGATGTAGGGGGATCGGCTCATGTTCTCGGCCCCGCCTGCCAGGCCAAAGTCCGCATCCCCCAGCATCAAAGATTGGGTCACGGACACGATGGCTTGCAAACCAGACCCGCACAAGCGGTTCACGTTCATAGCGGGGGTGGTGTCGGGAATGCCCGCATCCATGGCGGCCACGCGCGACAAGTACATATCGCGTGGTTCGGTGTTGATGACATGACCAAAGGCCACATGCCCAATCTGATCGCCGGCAATACCCGCCCGGTCCAACGCCGCTTTGGCGGCTGTGGCCCCCAGGTCAATGGGGGCTGTTTGGGCCAAGCTGCCGCCAAAGGTGCCGATGGCGGTGCGGGCGGCAGACAAAAGGACGATGTCGGTCATGGGGAAACTCCGAAGGTTGGTTGGTCCGCAGCGTAGTGGACGAAAAACCGGGAGGGAAGTCCTGACCTGGGGTGAAGATCTGTTGCGGCGTTGACCGGGCTGGTCCAGCCCCTAAGTCCTTTCAAAAGAAGGAGTGCGACATGACGCGGTGGATTTGGGCATTTTCCCTGGCGTTGGTGCCGTTTGCAGCCTTTGGAGGATCCATTTTGGAAGACTTTGAAAATGACCCGCAAACGCGTTGGGCGTATGTTCAAGACGGTGTCATGGGTGGGGTGTCCCAAGGGCAGGCGCAGTTGGTGGAGACAGACATAGGCCCTGCCGTACAATTGACGGGCACAGTCAGCACAGACAACAACGGTGGATTTATCCAAGTGCGGCACCGCTTTGCCGATGCCTGGCCCGCAAATGCCAAAGGGTTGCGCATTACAGCGCGGGGCAACGGCGAAAATTACTTCGTCTTTTTACGAACGCGGGGCATGGCGCGGCGGTGGCATTCGTATCGCCAATCCTTTCCCACGGGCGCGGATTGGGCCACCAAGGAATTGCCTTTTACTGACTTTCAACCGTCCCATGCTGGGATGCCGCCCAATTTGGATCCGGCCCAAGTGATCGGGATCGGGATTGTGGCTTATGGCAAGGATCATCAGGCGGATCTGACCGTCACCAAAATCGAAATGTACTGACCTTTTACCCCAAGGGCCAAGCCGTGTCTGGCCCCGTGCGGAAATAAGACACATCGTTGGTGAACACGGTGTCCGGGGCCAGGCGGATCATCCTGCCGTTCGCATCATCAATGCGCGCGATATTTTCGATGAACCAAGGGTTCCAGCTGTCTTTGGGCCCCAGATATTTTGACAAAAGTCGTTCAAATTTTTCGGCGTTGCTGGCTTCAACAGTAGCTGTTCCGCGCAAGCCCAGGTGCAATAAAATGCCAGCTTGATTGTCGAAATGTACAATCTCAACCGCGCATCGGGCATCGCAGTGCAAACGCATGGCAGATCGATTGGTGGTGGAAGACAACAACCAAATTGCGTTGTTTTCCCAGATGAACCACATCGGCGCGTTCCGAGGTGCGCCGTCAGCGGTGACCGTGGCCAAATTGGCCATCAAAGGTTTGGACAAAACGTCCATTGGATCAAAAGCCTGGCCCATACACGCAGCGTAGAAAGGACAGTTGCAACACGCAAGTCTTGCAAGGGGGGGCTCGCGTGCATACCCCTTACCTGACGGGGTGATTATGGCGGCGACGGCAAAACGAGTGATGATACTGGGGGCCACAGGCACCATTGGCCAGGCCGTTGCGCGGGCCGTGCTGGATGCCGGGCACCATGTCGTTTGTTTTGTGCGAGACCCAGAATTTTGCCTGCCTGGCGCAACTGTACGGTTTGGGGACGTGACCCAAGCACAGGCCCTGCAGCGGGACGGTTTCTGCGGTGAAAAGTTTGATGCAGTTGTTTGCTGCTTGGCATCTCGTACAGGACGGCCCGCAGATGCTTGGGCCATTGATCATGCGGCAACGGTTGGGGCCATGGATGCGGCTAAAGCGGCTGGGGTTCCACAGTTCATATTGCTGTCTGCGATTTGTGTGCAAAAGCCAAAACTTGCGTTTCAAAAGGCCAAGCTTGCAGCTGAAGCTTCGCTGCAGGCATCTGGACTTGTGTATTCCATTGTGCGGCCCACAGCGTTCTTCAAATCACTGTCTGGACAGATGGAACGCGTGAGGTCAGGCAAGCCATTTTTGATGTTTGGGGATGGCAGTTTGACCGCATGCAAACCCATTAGTGACCGCGATCTGGGGGCGTTTATTGCAGGATGTTTGGATGATCCAACCCGCCAGAACGCGGTGTTGCCCGTCGGCGGTCCTGGTCCCGCCATTACCCCGGTACAGCAAGGTAAACTGTTGTTTAATGTTTTGGGCAAGCCGCCAAAGATGAAACGCGTTCCGATTTGGTTTATGGACGGGATCATTGCGGTTTTGTCCATGTTGGGGCGGGTGGTTCCCCGTTTTGCCGACAAAGCAGAATTCGCCCGCATTGGCCGATATTATGCCACAGAGTCTATGCTGGTTTGGGATGCTGAAACCCGGGCTTATAACGCAGACCAAACCCCAGAGTTTGGGACAGATACTTTGAGACAACACTATGTTGATGTGGCTTGTGGCAAAACCAAAGTGGATTTGGGCGACCACGGCGTTTTCTGAACCCAGCAGTCAAAGCCCTGTAGGGCTTTGGTGTGATGCCCCCACCCGTGCCGAGCGGGTCCAGATGGGGCGCTGCCCCCTTGGGCTGACGCCCAATTCCCCCGGAGTATTTCTAAACAAAAGAATTTAGGAATTTGAACGTTTCTAAATCCAGGTGGCCATCCACCGGACGGCCGTTGGTTTGCTGAAATGCTTCCAGCGCGTTGATGGTGTTTGGTCCATTGAAACCATCTGCGCCTTGGGTGTCAAAACCCAGGCGGGTCAGAGTTTCTTGGGCCGTTTTCATTTCTTTGAGCGTTAGGCCACGCGGATCATCTTGGCGCGGGGTTTGTAATCTAGGCTGCCCTGCCAAACGTTGGGCGAGGTGTGCAACTGCAACCGCATAAGGGTGGGCGTTGTTGTACTTTAATATCGCGTCGTAGTTTTGCGAGATGAGAAATGCCGGACCATTGTGGCCAGACGGCAGAAGGAAGCGATAGTTCGTGTTTTGGTTGCTTGAAGACAAGGTTTGAATGCCAAAAGTGTTCCAGGCTTCCAATGACCGTGCCGCGGCATTTCGAGCTTGGGGGATATCCAAATTTTTGGGCAAGGTCACTTCGATCAAGGCGGTAGCGTTCTGGGTCCAGCCATGGTGGGTCAGGTAGTTGGCTGTGGAAAGTAATGCGTCTGCCGGATCATCGTCCCAAATGTTTGGGGAAGCGTCCGTAGCGGACAGGGCATGTTCCAGATAGGCACGGGGCATGAACTGGGTGTGCCCCATGGCACCGGCCCAACTGCCCAGCATATTTTCAGGCGCGCGTTGGTCATTGGCCACGATTTGAAATGCCGCATGCAATTGATCTTCGAACAGTGCCCGGCGACGCCCCTGATGGGCCATGGCGGACAGGGCGGTGAGAACAGGAATGTCACCACGAATGGCGCCAAAGTTGCTTTCCATACCCCAGATGGCGGCCACGATTTCGCGCGGGACGGGGAACTGATTTTCGATCTTGTCGAACATTTTTGCATGTTTGTTAAGAAGTTCCTGGCCCTTGGCAATGCGTGTGTTTGTGACAGTCAGATCCAAATATTGCCAAAACGTTTTGCGGGCTTCTGCTTGGGTAGAGTCCGCTTTGGTGACGGTGTCCAAAGGGCGCATGAAAGGTTCGCATTGGGTGATAACTTCTGACGGAACTACGCCCGCAGTTTGGCCCAAAAAGCCTGACTTCCAGTCTTCAAACGTCATTTTCGATTGCGCTTAACTGTGCGTTTCTTTTTGGATTTTGGTGCAGACCCGCGGCGCTTGAAGCCGCGTCGCGCTGGGCCTTTTTCGGGGGTTTCGCCTTCCAGATCCAACAGCTCAAAAACCAAGCCACCGGTGATAGGCACGGCTTCCGCGATTTTCACGGTGGCGCGTTGGCCCGATCTGATAATGCGGCCTGAGTCTGCACCTTGAAGGGTTCCTGTTTCGCGGTCGAAATGGAAGAATTCTTTGCCCAGCTCACGCATGGGAACCAAGCCATCTGCGCCTGTTTCGTCCAGCTTAACAAAGATTCCGAACTTGGCGATGCCCGCGACACGGCCTGTGAAATTGTGCCCCACCCGTTCCGACATGAAAGCCGCCAAGTAGCGATCGGTGGTGTCCCGTTCCGCCAACATGGACCGGCGTTCTGTGTCACTGATATGGTTGGACGTTTGTTCAAGCCGTTCGATATCGGCGGCTGTCAAACCATCGTCGCCCCACCCATGGGCAGATACCAAAGCCCGGTGCACAATCAAATCCGCATAGCGCCGGATTGGGGATGTGAAGTGGGCATAGTTGCGCAGGGCCAGGCCGAAGTGGCCTTTGTTGTCGGGGCTGTAATATGCCTGGGTCATGGACCGCAGGGTTGCCATGTTGATCAGTTCTGCTTCGTCTTTTCCGGCAGCTGCTTGCAAAAGATTGTTCAAATGCCGCGTGTGCAAAACTTGGCCTTTGGCCAAGGGCAGGCCCGATGCTTTGGCCACGTCCCGCAGGGCGTCCAGCTTGCTGGGATCGGGTTCTTCGTGAACGCGGAAAATCAGTGGGCTTTTCTTCGCGTTTAGAGTTTCTGCGGCGGCGACGTTGGCCAGCACCATGAATTCTTCGATCAGTTTGTGGGCGTCAAACCGATCGCGGTAATTGATGGATGCCACTTCGCCTGTGTCGGACAGTTCAATTTTGCGTTCCGGCAAGTCCAGTTCCAGCGGTTGGCGGGCATTGCGCGCCACTTTCAGGGCTTTGTAAGATGCGAATAAGGGGCGTAACACAGGGTCTAACAAGGGCTTTGCCCTATCTGTCGGGTTACCGTCTATGGCGCCTTGGGCTTCTTCGTAAGACAGTGCTGCAGGGGATGTCATGTAGCCGCGGACAAAACGGTGGGACAGTTTTTCCCCTATGGAATTGATCTTCATTTCCACAGCAATGCAGGGGCGTTCCACGCCTTCATGCAAAGAACACAGGTCGCCGGACAATCGATCCGGCAGCATGGGAACAACGCGGTCCGGGAAATAGGTGGAATTCCCACGCCGCACGGCCTCAGAATCCACCGGTGTGCCGGGGCGCACATAATGTGCCACATCTGCGATGGCGACCCAAAGCAAAAAGCCGCCTTCATTGGCAGGGTCGGTATCTGGAATGGCGCAACACGCATCGTCGTGGTCGCGGGCATCGGCGGGGTCAATGGTGATCAACGGCAAATGCGACAAATCCGTGCGGCCCTTGTGGGGTGCAGGGCCGGCGGCATCAACTTGTGCGATCACATCATCGGGGAAATCATCAGGAATGCCGTGTTGGTGTATTGCAATTAGCGACACCGCTTTGGGGGCGGAAGGATCGCCCAACCGTTCCACGATCTTTGCCATCGGCAAACCCAAGCGGCCCTTTGGCCCGGACTGTTCCGCTTCTACCAATTCACCATCTTTGGCGTCGGCCGTTGCCCCATCGGGCACTTGCCATTCTTTGTCTGATCCTTTGTCGATGGGTACAATGCGCCCGCCTTCGCTGCGCTTACGGAAAATTCCCAAAATGCGGCTGGGATTTTGGCCGATCCGGCGGATCAAGCGACCGGAGTATTGGTATGTTTCATCTGCCACTTCTGTCAGGCGCGCTAAGATGCGGTCGCCCTGGCCCAACGCGGGATCTGAATCGCGCAAAGACAGCAAAATTTGCGGCATAACGCCAGTGCCTTGCCATTCAAGCGGAATGGCGAACAGATCGCCGTCTTTGTCCGGGGCCAGCAATTGTAATACAGAAACAGGGGCCAGCTTATCCGGATCGGCAAAGCGGCGTTTACGCTTTTCGATGTGCCCGTCGGCCGCCAGTTCTTTCAACATGGCTTTCAAATCGATCCGTGCTGCCCCTTTGATGCCAAAAGCCCGCGTGATGTCACGCTTGGTGCTGGCGTTGGGGTTTTCACGAATAAAACTTAAGATTTCATCTTTGGTGGGGAGCTGCGACATAATTTCTGGGCTATCACTTTGGTTTGCAAAGCAAAAGCCTTGGGTATTGGGAGAAAAGGAATATGTCACCTTTTAAGACTTATCGGAGGATAGAATGCGCATTTTAGCTGCAACCCTTGTTTTGATATTCACTACCGCGCTTGCTGCTGCCCATGAGTACAAAGTGGGGGATATTTCTATCAAACACCCAGTGGCGTATCCCACCGTTGGCCGTACCGGTGCGGGATACCTGGAAATTGTGAATGAAGGCCCTGCTGATCGGTTGATCGGTGTGTCTGCCGCATTCCCGCGAGTGATGTTGCATGAATCTGTTCAAGACGGTGACGTGACCAAGATGGAACACCGGATGGCGATTGAAATCCCTGAAGATGGTTCGGTGTTGTTTAAGCCAGGTGGTTTGCATGTCATGTTCATGGGCTTGTCGGAACACTGGAGTCTGGGCGATGAAATCCCTGCGACTTTGGAATTCGAAATGTCTGGCCCTGTGAATGTTATCTTCAAAGTGGAAGACCGCCCCATGCTGAATGAGGGTGAAGCGAAAACGGACCATTCCAACCATGAAGGGCTGGATCATGGGGCTGACAAAAACGCCGATAAAAAGATGGATCATTCAAACCACTAATCACAGAGCTGGAAGTTTTCGCGTGGTTTAAAGGTCTGTGACTTCATCCACATCGCGCAAGGTGCATATCTTTGCGATAGATAAGTTCGGAATGGACGCCGCAGTGTCCTCCAGGGTGTGTTCCGTTGACCATCTTACTCCTTGGAACATGGTCACTGGCAACGCACGAGCACGTTTCATTCCCACCAACCAATATCCACCATCGGGTGCAGGACCGAAAACTGCGTCAGACGAACCCAAAGCCCGAAAAGCCGTCCAAATGCGCGCTGGGGTTATGCCGGGGATATCAGCGCCAATGATGGCCACGGGACCGGTCGGCATGGTTTGAAAAACCCGTTTCATCCGATCCCCCAGGTCGCCATGCCCTTGAGGCACGCGTTGCAAATCATTGGGCCAAATCCGACTGGTCATGCCTTCTGAATCTGGGGCGACGGCCAGAACCAAATTCCAACGCGGATCACGCAAGCGGCGGATCAAAGATCGGGTTTGGTGGCGAAACCACCAGGCCGCTGTGGTCATGCCAATACTTCGGCCCAACCTGGTTTTTACGCGGCCCGGACGAGGCTCTTTAACCATGATCACTAGCCAACGGTCAGCCAAAGTAATCGCCCAGAATGCGCGAATAGATTGCTTTGAGTTGATGAATTTGGGCCACTTCCACCCGTTCATCCACTTGGTGCATTGTTTTCCCCACCAGGCCAAATTCCACCACGGGGCAATGGGCTTGCACGAAACGCGCATCAGATGTGCCACCCGTCGTGGACATTTCGGGGGTGCGGTTGGTTTCCAACTGAACGGCTTGGCCAATCAACGCTGATAAATCGCCGGGCGGCGTGATGAAACTTTCCCCGGAAATCTTGACCCTCATCTCAAACTTTATGTCGTGGCGCGCGCCGACAGCGTTCAGGTTTTCTTGAAGCCAGTCGGTCAGTTGCGCGCCTGTATGGGCGTCGTTGAACCGGATGTTCACAACAGATTTGCACTGTGCCGGGATCACGTTGTTGGCTGGGTTGCCAGTATCAAAGTTCACCACCGCCAAAGTGGATGCATCAAAATGTTCGGTGCCATCATCCAGGGTAGCGCCCGCCAATGTATGAACTAAATCCGCCATGGCAGGGACAGGGTTTTTGGCGCGGTGGGGATATGCTGAATGGCCCTGCACACCTGTGGCAGTGATATAAGCAGTCATCGATCCCCGGCGCCCGATTTTCATCATTTCACCCATGTGGTTGGGGGACGTGGGTTCACCAACCAAGCAAACGGACATTGCTTCGCCCTGTTTGTCCATCCAATCCAACAAAGCCACCGTGCCATCCACAGCATCGCCTTCTTCATCGCCGGTGATGGTCAAGATAATGGATCCATCGGGGGGTGTGTCTTTGACAAAGTCAATGGCTGCTGCCGCGAAGGCGGCCACGCCGGATTTCATGTCTGTGGACCCGCGCCCGTACATGAACCCGTTTTTGATTTCTGCGCCGAAGGGATCAACCGTCCATGCGGTTTCGTCCCCCACGGGCACCACATCTGTGTGGCCATTGAAGCCGAATGTCTTCGAATGGCCTTTGTCGCCCCAGCGGGCAAACAAGTTGGACACATCGCCCCGGTCCACGCGGTTGCAGGTAAACCCCGCATCCGACAAAAGTCGTTCCAACAAAACCAATGCACCGCCTTCCACTGGGGTGACACTGGCACATTGGATTAATTTGGCGGTCAGATCTGCAGGGTCGATCATTTCTTATCCTCGAAGAACGGGGTCAGTTGGGCAATGATGACACTGTTTTCGTCCAACGCGCGCTGCATCAAATTTCGTTCGTCGTCATTGATGTCGTGTCCTTCGGCCAAACGTTCGTCCAGCGTGCCGTAACCGGAAACATCCAATGGGGCCAAATCCGCTTGCTTCAAAATGCTGACCGTTTCGCGCACGGCTTCGGCTTCATCGATGCCACTGGCATAGACCATAAGCGCCCCACCGGTGGCGCCTTTCGGCAAACCGTCCCCGTCTTTACGCCCCACTTCCACCAAAAGAGTGAAAACCTGTTGCTTTTTGCCGCTTTTCCCAGTCATCGATCCGCCATCCGTTGCTTGAAGGAGGTTTAACCTTTAGGTCAACGCGAGGAAAGCATGTGGGGTGGGATATGCGTGTATTCGGATTGATATTTCTTTTGGTGTGGCCAAGTTGGGTGTTGTCCCAATCAGAGCCGCTGCAAATCACAACGGTCACGCGACCACCGTTCTCAATGGTGGAGAATGGCAAAGACACCGGTTTTTCAATCGATCTTTGGCAAGCGGTGGCAGAAGAACTGGGTGTTGCCTATGAATTTCAACGCGTAGACAGTTTTAAGGCCATGTTGGATGCGGTGGAAACGGGCGCTGTTGATGGCGCCATTGCAAACATTTCAATTACCGCTTCTCGAGAAGGCGTGATGGATTTCACCCAACCCATTTTCGGCAGCGGCCTTCAAATCATGGTTCCAAAACAAGAATCAAACCTGGGCATATTTTCCATTTTGTTGAGCCCCGATATTTTGCTGGCGATCTTAGGAGCGTTCGTTGTGTTGTTTGGAGGTGGCATGTTGATGTGGACATTTGAACGCCGCCACCAGGACTATTTTGATATGTCTGCTAAAGAAGCAATGTTTCCTTCCTTTTGGTGGGCCTTGAATTTGGTGGTGAATGGCGGGTTTGAACAGGTGGCACCCCGATCCTTCTTTGGGCGCATTTTCGGTGTTTTGATGGTGATATCCAGCCTGTTCATCGTGTCCATCTTTGTGGCCAAAATCACGGCAACGCTGACTGTGGATGCGATCCAAAGCAACGTGGGTGGTATCAATGATCTGTACGACAAACGCGTTGGCACAATTGAAAGCTCGACCGCCGCTGGTTTCTTGAACAGCCGTGATATGCGGTATGTAGCCTACCCCGGTCTGGAAGAGATGTTGGAGGCTTTTGAAGCAGAGCGTTTGGACGCTTTGGTTTTTGATGCGCCGATCTTGGCCTATTACGCGAATACACAAGGTGCAGACAAAGCCCAAGTCATTGGCCGTGTCTTCTTGCCTGAAAACTATGGCATGGCATTGCCATCGGGGTCAGACTTGGCGGAACCCATAAACCGCGCATTGCTTATGTTACGCGAAACGGGTCGCTATGATGCGCTGATTAAAAAATGGTTTGGCGATGCAGGTTAGATCCTAAAACCAAAACGCCCGGCACTGTCGCCGGGCGATTCATAACGTTTTGCAAAAATATTAGTCGCGCAACAATTCGTTGATGCCGGTTTTGCTGCGGGTGCGTTCGTCAACGCGTTTAACGATTACTGCACAATACAAGTTCACATCGTTCTTGGACGGCATAGAGCCTGCCACAACAACCGAATATGGCGGCACTTCACCATACATCACTTCGCCTGTTTCACGGTCCACGATTTTTGTGGATTGGCCGATAAATACACCCATCCCCAAAACAGACCCTTCGCGCACGATGCAACCTTCCACAACTTCGGAACGTGCACCAATAAAGCAATTGTCTTCAATGATCGTGGGGCCCGCTTGCATGGGTTCCAAAACCCCGCCAATGCCAACGCCGCCAGACAAGTGCACGTTTTTCCCGATTTGGGCGCAAGACCCCACCGTGGCCCAGGTGTCCACCATGGTTCCTGAATCGACATAAGCGCCCAGGTTTACAAACGATGGCATTAAAACAACGCCTGGCGCAATAAAGGCAGATTTGCGGACAACACAGTTTGGTACGGCACGGAACCCTGCGGCCCCCCATTCGTTTTCGCCCCAGTCTTTCCATTTGCTGTCAACTTTGTCCCACCAGGATCCGCCCTGGGCCGATCCGCTTTGCATTTCCATGTCTTTCAAGCGGAAGCCCAACAAGACAGCTTTCTTGGCCCATTGGTTGACGTGCCAATCACCATTGTCTTGGCGTTCGGCAACACGTAAAGATCCACTGTCCAGTGCATTAAGCGTGTCTTCAATGGCTTCGCGGGTTTCACCCGTTGTGGCTGGGGTAATGGTGTCGCGGGCTTCCCACGCGGCTTCGATTGCGGTTTCAAGCTGGGCGTTTGACATGGGGTCCCCCTTTAGATGGTCAGTTCAAGCGTCTTTACGCTGGGCAGATAGCTGCGTCTAGCACCACTTCAAGGAACATCCCATTGACGGCATCTGCTGTGCTGGCGGGGCTCCACCTTTGGCCACAGCCAACATCGCATCGCACAGCTCTGCCTTGCGATTTGTGGCATCGCTCCGGCCAGCGTCATCCAGCCGCCCGCGATATTGCAACGTCAGGTCGGGGCCGTACCCAAAGAAATCCGGCGTGCAAACAGCACCAAAGGCCCGTGCCACGTTCTGCGTTTCATCCACAAGATATGGGCTTGTCAGTCCAAACTTGGTCGCAAAAGCGGGCATTTTGTCTGGTGCATCTGCTGGATACGACTGAAAATCATTGGCATTAATCAATACAGTTCCGATGCCAGCTGCATCCAGCGCTTTCAGGTCTTTTGCAATGCGATCTGCAATACCCACGACAAATGGGCAATGATTGCAGATAAAGGCCACCAACAGACCGCCCGATTTTGCCAAATCTTTGCGCGCAAAGGTAACGCCGTGGGCATCTTGCAAAGTAAAATCAGGGGCAGGGCTTCCCAGTTCTGGTGCGGGTGTTTCCAGCAGCATCTTTCAGTCCTTCGTGAATGGTGCTGGTGCTGGGTTTGCACCGCACAGCAAAACGGCAACGCGTTCACCTTTGGCAGGAACATAAGCGCCAGATAACAGCGCGGCTAAGGCTGTGGCTCCTGCGGGTTCGGTCAAAATACGCAGCTTTTCCCAAAGGGCCATTTGGGCTTGTGCAATGGAATCGTCGGTCACCGTGATGGATTGAATGCCCTGTGTTTGGGCCAATTCAAAACACAGATCCCCGATCTTACGCGCGCCCAAAGCATTGGCTGCAATGCCGGACACCGCCACTTCCGTGGGTGTTCCAGCCTTCAGGGCGTTGTGCAACGTCGGTGCGTTTTTTGGTTCCACTGCCACAATTTTGCGCGCGCCTTGCGTCCAGGCCATGGCGCCGCCGATAAGGCCGCCACCGCCCACAGCTATCAAAATTGTGTCGGCGTCCAATCCTTGATCTTCCCATTCGGCCATAACGGTGCCTTGGCCGGCCAAGGTCATGGGGGCGTCATAAGCATGAATTTGTGCAGCGCCGGTTTGCTGTTCATATTCCAAAGCCGTATCCAACGCGTTTGAATACGCGCCGGGCACCACCATCAGATCACCCCCTAAGGATTTGATCAAATTGATCTTTGTGGGGCCTGCAATATCAGGAACGTAAATGCGGGCTCTATGCCCAGCTTTGGTGGCCGCCCAGGCAACGGCGGCACCGTGGTTTCCGCCACTCGCGGCAACAAACCCTGCCTTCGGCACCTTCATGGACAGAACGGAATTCATTGCACCGCGCGCTTTGAAACTGCCAGTGTGTTGCATGTGTTCCAACTTGAACGCCACTTCAGGACCAAACGCATCTGTGTTCATAACGGGGGTGCGGTGCACAAAAGGGCGCACGCGGTCCCATGCAGCTAAGATATCAATTCGCCCTAATACCATTCGTTTTCCCCCTTGCTTGACGCCCCGCCTCAGTTAGGCCCTAGTCCAGGAACAGTTTCAACCAAAAGGACCGCCGATATGTCTGATCCCCGCCGCAAACACCACATGCGTTCCAGCAGCCAAGACATCAGTGTTGCCAAAGGCGTGCCTGATACACCGCAAACAAGATCGCCAGCCTATCGCCTTGCGTTTGATGACCCAGAATTTCTTTGCCAAGACGCTTTGCGCCCAGTGCGGCTGCAACTGGAATTGCTGAAACCTGAAATGTTGTTGGACGAAGAAGGGATAAAATCCACAATCGTTTTGTTTGGTGGTGCGCGCATTCCTGAAGCGGCCAAAAAGGATACAGCCCGCACAAAAACGCTGGCTGATTTATCCAAGTACTATGAAGAAGCCCGCAAATTCGCGTTTCAAATGACCGCAGCGTCCGATGGATTTGAAAACGTCATCGTCACTGGCGGTGGGCCCGGTGTGATGGAAGCAGGCAACCGGGGTGCCGTGGAAGCCGGTGGGCGATCCATCGGTTTAAATATCGTGCTGCCACATGAGCAAGCACCCAACGAATATGTAACGCCAGAGCTGTGTTTTAACTTCCACTATTTCGCGATTCGCAAAATGCACTTTTTGATGCGGGCAAATGCGGTATGCGTGTTCCCCGGCGGTTTTGGAACATTGGATGAAATGTTTGAAGCGTTGACGTTAATCCAAACCGAACGGATGGATCCAGTTCCTTTCCTTTTGTTCGGTGAAGACTTCTGGCGCAGCATTGTGAATTGGGAAAATTTGGCGGACGCGGGCACCATTTCTGAAAGTGACTTGGACTTGTTCCAATTTGTAGAAACGGCAGAAGATGCGATGCTGGCCATCGAAAATTGGAACCAGAAAAAACCATAAACTTTACGCGTTAGCGGCTTAGTCATGCTTGGTTGCTAACGTATTCCAAGACTAACTTGGAAAGGAAAGAAAATGGATTCATCTCATGTTTCGATGAAGGCAGAATTGGACCCTGTTGCCCTGGTCCATGTCCAAAGACTGCTGCGCCCAATTTTTGCAAAAACACCTGTGCGGCGGGATTTGCGCCAACGGCTCAGCTTTTTTGGCTACGACGTCCAAGATGAATTTCTGGTAACAGCGCCCCAAGGAAAACGGGTGTGCCCCATCAGCGCAATCTGACGTCAGCCAAGCCCTGCTTCGGCGGCAATTTCTTTGCGAGATTTCCGTGCGCGTTCGGTCTCGGATTTTAATTGGCCGCAGGCTGCCATGATATCTTCACCCCTGGGTGTGCGGATGGGGCTTGCGTAGCCAGCTTTGTAAATAATGTCGGCAAATGCGCGAATGCGGTTGTTCGATGACCGTTCATAGGGGGATCCGGGCCAAGGGTTGAACGGTATAAGGTTCACTTTGGCCGGGATATCTTTGATCAATTCCACTAAGCGATGGGCATCTTCATCCGAATCGTTCACGCCTTTCAGCATCACATATTCAAATGTGATCCGTTCAGAATTGCTGGCCTTCGGATAAGCCTTCAACGCTTCTAGCAATGCATCGATGTTCCAGCGCTTGTTAATGGGCACCAATTTATCACGGATGTCATCTGTGGTGGCGTGGAATGACACGGCCAACAAGCACCCAATTTCTGTGGCCGTGCGCGCAATTTCTGGCACCACACCGGATGTAGACAAAGTGATCCGACGTCGGGACAGGGAAATGCCTTCGGGATCCATGGCGATTTTCATGGCATCGCGAACGTTTTCAAAATTATACAGCGGCTCTCCCATGCCCATAAGCACTATGTTAGACAAAAGCCGTGTCTCATTTTTCGGGTTTCGGCCGGGTTCTGGCCATTCGCCCAGATCGTCTCGGGCCAACATGACTTGGCCAATTATCTCACCCGCGGTCAGGTTGCGCACCAGTTTTTGTGTGCCAGTATGACAAAATGAACAGGTCAACGTGCAACCCACTTGGCTGGAAATGCACAAAGTGCCGCGATCCGATTCCGGAATGTACACCGTTTCCACTTCATGACCACCGGCGATGCGCACCAAGTATTTGCGCGTTCCGTCTTCGGACACCTGTTTGGAAACCACTTCTGGAACGTCGACTGTGAAATTTTCTGCCAACAGTGCGCGGTAATCTTTGGACAGGTTTGTCATATCCGCAAAATCACGGACACCCTTTTCATAGATCCATTGCCAAACTTGGCCGGTCCGCATCTTGGCTTGTTTTTCAGGCGTTCCTGCAGCCAATAACGCTTCGCGCAGTCCTGCGCGCGTTATTCCCACCAAGTTGGTGCCCTGGTGGGCATCTTTACGCGGAATGGTAAGCACATCTTGGGTAATGGGCGCTGTGGCTTGGGACATGTGTCACCTGCAAAATGAAAGAAGGCCCCGCAATAGCAGGGCCCCCAAAGAAAAGCAAAGCTGGGTATTAGCTGCAGTTTTGGGCTGCTGTTGTAACCGCTTTGGTGAAACCAGACAGGCTGAACGTGTCTTTTGTCACTGTCCCGCGCCCGGATTGCGCTGTGATGGTTGCACTGGCGCCGCGCTTCATGGCGTTCACGATTTTTGCGTCTTCCTCGGCAGAGGCGGGCCAAGCCCATTCGCCTTTGGCAGACAATGTGAATTTCGAACCATCAACGTCCAAGGTAACGCCACGTCCTTCAGCGAACGGATAACCGCCGGTAAAGGCCACTTGGCCCTTCACATTTGCGCCAGGGCGATAAAACACGAAAAAGCGAATGTCGCTGCGTGTTACGCTGACAACTTGGCCGCCGCGGGTGTTCACCGTTTCTTTGGGTTGGGTGACCGCAAAGCATTCTTTCGGATTTTCTGCCACGAAAACAGACCAGTCTTTTTCAGCTGCCACACGATTTGTGGTCACCTGTGCCGTTGCAAAGGTTGCTGAAATGGCCAGGGCCGCTGTCAGTGCAAATTTAGTATATGTCATTGGGTTCCGCCTCAGTCTCCAACATGGGTGCCGCGTTATGCGTGTCTTCGCACGCGCTTATTGCACGCAACGCCGTTTCCTTAAACGCTTTTTTAACCTAATCACGCGTATGGACGAAACCCTTTGCATTGCGGAAGGGGAAAAAAACTTCGTGAGGCGCGAATTTGATGAATAACGACGCAACATTGATCGATATTTGGCGCGGTGATTTTTTGGAAAGTCAGCATCGCGGCCACATCGTCATTTGTGGTGCTGGTGGCGAAATTATTGCCAGCTGGGGTGATCCCAACGCTGTGATTTTGCCGCGATCGTCGTGCAAAATTTTGCAAGCCCTGCCATTGGTCGCTTCTGGCGCCGCTCCTCAAGCCGGTTTGACATCAACACATTTGGCGTTGGCCTGTGCGTCCCACCAAGGCGCAAACATACACACGCAACCTGTTTTGGATTGGTTGCAAGCGCTGGGCAAATCGAACGACGATTTGCGATGCGGGCCACAGATGCCCAATGACATTCCCGCACGTGATGGCTTGATAAAAGCGGACATCAGCCCCTGCAGATACCACAATAACTGTTCTGGAAAGCACTGCGGTTTCTTAACCTTGTCGCAGCATTTGGCGGCGGGGCCGGAATACCATCAGATTGATCACCCCGTTCAACAGGCTGTTTTATCCGCATTTGAGGAAGTTACAGGCGAAACAAGCCCTGGCTTTGGCATCGATGGATGTTCTGCCCCCAACCATGCGTGCACGATTGCCGGATTGGCCCAGTCCATGGCCTTTGTGGCCAATGCTGCTGAAGGGGCAGGGGGTTTTCAAGATGCGGCCTTTCAGTTGCGGACCGCGGTGATGGCCCACCCCGAATTGGTGGCGGGTGAAACACGCGCGTGCACCGAATTGATGCGCGCAGCACCAGGTGTTGCTTTGAAGACCGGCGCAGAGGCGGTGTATACTGCCATTGTGCCGTCCCGGGGCTTTGGCGTTGCTGTCAAAATGACTGACGGTGCGTTTCGTGCCAGCGAAGCGGTGATTTCCGCCTTGTTGATTCGCATGGGCTTGTTGAATTCTCAACACCCTGCTGCGCAAACCCGGTTGGGCCCGATCAAAAACTGGGATGGGTTGGTGACAGGTCGATCAGATGTGAATTCTGAGTTTGGCTTACTCACCCACAAAATCTGAGCGACGGTACCCCTGTAAGTACAGCAATGCTGTCAAATCACCGTGGTTCACACTTATTTGTGCTTGGGCCTGGACGCTTGGCTTTGCATGCAAGGCCACCCCCAACCCGGCGCGATCCAGCATGCCCAAGTCATTTGCCCCATCCCCCACGGCCAACACGTCATCCGGTGCCAGGCCGCGACTTACGATGATTTGTTCCAGGGCTGTGACTTTTGCTTCGCGGCCCAGGATTGGGTCTGCCACATTACCTGTCAGGCGGGATCCATCGTGCAACAGCGTGTTTGCGCGGTGTTCGTCGAAGCCCAGGAGTTTTGAAACTCTGTCCGTGAATTCAGTGAAGCCACCAGAAACCAGCGCCGCATAAGCCCCGTTGGCTTTCATTGTTGCCACCAATGTGGCGCCGCCGGGGGTCGCGGTTATGCGGTTTTGCCAAACGGATTCGACAACTTTGCGATCCAAGCCTTTCAGTAAGGCAACCCGTTCGCGCAACGCATCATCGAAGTCCAACGCTCCATCCATGGCCCGTGCTGTTATGCCCGCAACATGTTCACCAACCCCGGCTTCTGCCGCCAATTCATCGATGCATTCTTGCCCGATCATGGTGCTGTCCATGTCCGCCAGCAAAACCCGCTTTTTGCGATTTTTGCTGGGTAGGATGTTTAGATCAATTCCTTTGCCAGACAAAGCAGCTTTGGTTTCATCGATGCTGGGCGCGGCTGAATCAATCGAAAACTCTGCGGCTTCGCCTTGGGCCAACCAAACAACGTTTTGTCCATGCAGTTCGGCCTTAACGGCCTCTACGACGTCTGATGTTAGGGCATTAGATCCTGGTGCGGTGATCAAAGAAACAATGGGCATGGTCATTCCTTTCGCTTTGAAACTCGCATTAACAGCTGTGCATCTGTTGACCAGCCCTGAAAGCCAGGTTTCCGATCCGCTACGGAAATCGTCGGTTTTGGGTTTCAGAGTGACGTTTGCACGCCCATTTGCAGTTGTGGCCTTCTGATCGGGGGGATAAACGGGTGTCAGGACATCCTGCCCTAACGCAGGACATATATCTGTAAGGATACCACTGATGGCACTACTAAAACCGGCAACGCGGCCGGCAAACCCGCGTTTTTCTTCTGGCCCCTGCGCCAAACCCCCCACATGGACATTGGATGCTTTAAAAGACGCCCCATTGGGCCGGTCGCATCGTGCGGCTGTGGGCAAAGACAAGCTGAAAGCAGCAATTGAAACCACACGGGACATCTTGGGTGTGCCCGCAGACTACAAAATCGGAATCGTCCCTGCCTCAGATACGGGTGCCTATGAAATGGCCATGTGGAATTTGCTGGGCGAACGCCCTGTTGAAATGGTGGCCTGGGAAAGTTTTGGGGCCGGCTGGGTGACAGATGCCGTTAAGCAGCTGAAAATTGAGGCCACAGTGCACACAGCTGACTATGGCCAAATCGTTGATATGACGGCGTTGAATTACGAACATGACGTTTGTTTCACTTGGAACGGTACCACATCAGGCGTTCGAATTGCCAACGACCCAATACCTGCGGATCG
>JAHDCP010000028.1:6774-9346 GCA_020629775.1 Planktomarina sp. | reverse complement strand
TGGATTGGGCCAAGTCTGTTGGTGGATTGGATGGTTTGAAAGGCCGTGCCGCTGCGAACGCCCAGGCGATTTGGGATTTCTGCGATGCCAACGATTGGATTGAAAACTTGGCTGAAGATCCAGCAACACGGTCCGTTACATCCGTTTGTTTGAAGTTCAGTGACCCCACCATCGAAGACGGCGCTGGCTTTGCAAAAGCGGTTGCCAAACGGCTTGGGGTAGAGGGGATTGCGTTGGACATCGGTGCTTATCGTGATGCCCCTGCCGGCCTTCGCATTTGGTGCGGTGGTACAGTGGAAACCAGTGACATCGAAGCCCTGCTTCCTTGGCTGGATTGGGCCTACCGATCTGAATTCGAAGCCTTGGCCCAAGCCGCCTGAACCCAATTGAAATGTAGAGTGCGTGGTTTTCCACGCACCGCCTGCAAGGAATACAAAATGCCCAAAGTACTTATCTCCGACAAACTGTCTGACGCCGCCGTTCAGATCTTTAAAGACCGTGGCATCGATGTGGATTTTCGCCCTGACGTGGGCAAAGACAAAGTCGAATTGCTGAAAATCATCGGCGACTATGATGGTTTGGCCATCCGATCAGCCACCAAAGCCACAGAAAAGATCATCAACAATGCTGATAATCTGAAGGTCATCGGCCGTGCTGGGATCGGTGTGGACAATATTGACCGCGCGGCCGCGTCCAAAAAGGGGATCATCGTGATGAACACCCCTTTTGGGAACATGATCACCACGGCGGAGCATGCGATTGCCATGATGTTTGCCGTGGCCCGACAAATCCCCGAAGCCAGCGCATCCACCCATGCAGGGAAATGGGAAAAGTCCAAGTTCATGGGGGTTGAACTGACTGGGAAAACCCTGGGCGTCATCGGGGCCGGGAACATTGGTGGTATCGTTTGCGAACGCGCCCGTGGTTTGAAGATGAAAGTCGTGGCCTATGATCCGTTCTTGTCGGAAGAACGCGCAGACAAACTGGGCGTTGAAAAGGTGGAATTGGATGATCTTTTTGCGCGGGCAGACTTCATCACATTGCACGTGCCAAAAACGGAACAAACTTCCAATATCATCAACGCGGAAGCCATCGCCAAGATGAAAGATGGTGTACGTATCGTGAATTGCGCGCGTGGTGGGTTGGTGGATGAAGATGCCCTGGCTGCTGCGTTGAAATCTGGCAAAGTCGCTGGAGCGGCGTTTGATGTGTTCGCTGTTGAACCCGCAACAGATAGCCCGTTGTTCAATTTGTCCAACGTAGTGTGCACCCCGCATTTGGGCGCTGCCACGACTGAAGCGCAAGAAAACGTGGCGCTGCAGGTGGCCGAACAGATGTCTGATTATCTGTTGACCGGTGCTGTCTCTAACGCCTTGAACATGCCCTCTGTCACAGCAGAAGAAGCAAAGGTTATGGGCCCGTGGTTGAAACTGGCGGACCATTTGGGCGCATTCATCGGACAGATGACGGAAGAACCCATCGAAGCGATCAATATTCTATATGATGGTAAAGTGGCCGAAATGAACCTGGAAGCGCTGAACTGTGCTGTAATTGCTGGGATTATGAAAGCCGGTAATCCGGACGTTAACATGGTCAGCGCCCCTGTGATTGCACAAGAACGTGGGATCAAGATTTCCACTACCAATCAATCCAAATCTGGTACGTTTGACGCGTACATCAAAGTGACGATGGTCACCAAAAGCCGTGAAAAATCCGTTGCCGGTACTGTGTTCAGTGACGGTAAGCCGCGCTTTATTCAGATCAAGGGTATTAACGTGGATGCCGAAATCGGCAATCACATGCTGTACACAACCAATGAAGATGTTCCGGGAATTATTGGTTTGTTGGGCAACACCATGGGTAAAAACGGTGTGAACATAGCGAACTTTACATTGGGTCGGAACGATGTGGGGGGCGAGGCCATCGCGCTTTTGTATGTCGACAATCCTGTTCCCCAAAACGTGTTGGATGCTTTGAATGCGACAGGTATGTTTGGGCAAGTGAATGCCTTGGAGTTTGACGTCACGTGACCCAACCCCTCTATGCCATCGGCGATATCCATGGACAATTGAACATGTTGGATGCCGCCTTGGCGCGCATAGAAAACGACGGTGGCCGCGACGCCACCGTTGTCTTTTTGGGGGATTACACGGACCGTGGGCCGGACAGCCGGGGTGTGTTGGATCGTTTGATTGCGGGACAAACCAAAGGCAAGCCTTGGCATTTCATCAAGGGCAATCATGACCGTATGTTCGAATGGTTCCTGCAAACGCCATCCCGGCATGACGAATATTTGTTAGTCGAAATGTCTTGGCTTCATGAACGTTTGGGGGGAGACACAACCCTGGCGTCTTATGGGATCGATATGTCGGAGAACTGGCGGTACTGTGATCTGCATGCCGCCGCTTTGGATGTTGTGCCACAGGCGCACGTTGAATTTTTGCAGAATTTGTCTTTGGTATTTGAGACGAATGATTTGTTTTTTTCCCATGCTGGGATCCGTCCTGGTGTGGCTTTGGCAGATCAAGATGAAGAAGATTTGCTTTGGATTCGGCAAACGTTCCACAAGCAT
>JAHDCP010000028.1:5422-6674 GCA_020629775.1 Planktomarina sp. | reverse complement strand
AAAATGACGCGTGTACGTGAAATGGCCGTGTTTGGCTTACGCAAGGCGTTCGTAACTCCAGCCCCAAAACCAATTGTGCCGAACGGGCGTATGAAGGGATTTTTTGAAGCCGGTCTTAACGGGTCTAACCAATGGTTGCCGGAATAAGAAGGCTTTATCGGGTTGCGCCACCACAGTCTGCGCCACGCAAGCATTTCCGAAACGTGCGCAGGTGTGCACGATCAGGATCCACCAGAGAAGACGACGGACAAGCGTGGGCATGGTAGACATACCCCTCTTCTGTTTTTTCCAATACAGCTACGCTCAGGTCGGATGTCGGTGGACGGCCGCACCAACTGGCAACGCAAGTCACGTTGACGGTAACTGGAAATTGAACGGGTTTCGTCAATCCAGTTTTAGTAACGAATTTTCCATCAAAACTGCCCTGCACCTCATATCCCTTAGGCATTAGCGTCTTGGATGGCTTAGGACGTTTTATTTTGGGGACGTTGAAACTGCCGTAAACAGGAACATAGCTTTCTTCGGCGGTGTCGGCCCAAATGAACAGGTTTTGCGGTGTCAGCGGCATGCAGCTGAGCGCTTGCACAGGTCCTGCCAAGGTGATCATGGCAAATGCGATCAAGGTCTTCATACCAAATGCTCCTCAAACTCGGCCAATACCTGGACATAGACTTCGCGCTTGAACGGCACGATTGCGTCCGCGATTTGATCTGGGTGTAGCCATTTCCAGGCAGAGAACTCTGGTTCTTCAGTGTCGATATTTATGTCCGCGTCCGTTCCATGAAACGCCATCAAAAACCAAAGTTGTTCTTGCCCACGAAACCGACCTTTCCACAATTTTGGAATCAAATCATGGGGAAGTTCATAGGGAATCCATCCCTTTGTCCGCGTCTTAACGGTAACCAAATCTGATGTGATCCCCGTTTCTTCTTCCAACTCGCGCAAGGCAGCGGCTTCCGGATCTTCATCCTTATCAATGCCACCTTGGGGCATTTGCCAAGCGTCAGAAAATCGATCCTTACGCTGCGCCACAAAAACGCGACCATCATGGTTCAAAACCATAACACCAACATTCGGCCTGTAAGGCAGGCGGGCAATTTCTTCTGGGGTCATTGGGCTAGTCTTCCGTAGCGATGGCTGCCAAACCCTTCAGAATGTCGATGGCATAAGCCAATTGGTAATCTTCATCACGCAGCTCAGCTGCCTTTTCGGCTTGTTCGCGCTCTGCTTCGATTTGCAGGCGTTGTTCATC
>JAHDCP010000028.1:0-5322 GCA_020629775.1 Planktomarina sp. | reverse complement strand
GCGCGGCTGTTGTCACGCACACCGCGCCCACGGGTTGAAACGATTTCGCCTTGCTCCAAGAACGCATCTGAAACGAAAATGGCTTGGTTGAGCAATCCACCAGGATTGTTTCGCAAATCCAAAACAAAGCCGTCCACACCTTCAATACCACCGGCTTCGTCCAAGACATTTGCGATGCCTTCTTCGACGCCAGGTAAGGTTTGTTCGTTAAAGGTGCCAATGCGTTGCACCACAATATCGTTCACCAACGTTGTGCGAACAGCGGGTACTTTGATTTCAGCGCGCACGATCGTCACGTCAAATGGTTCCGCAATGCCGTCACGAACCACGGTTATCACGATCTTTGAATCGATCGGACCGCGCATCAAATCCACTGCTTCGTTCAGTGTCAGGCCCAGTAAGCCCACACCGTCAACGTGGGTTACGAAATCACCGGGCTGCATGCCTGCATCAAATGCGGGTGTGCCGTCCATGGGGGTAACAACTTTGATGAACCCTTCTTCCTGGGTCACTTCAATGCCAAGGCCACCAAACGCACCACGCGTTTCGACGCGCATGTCTGCTGCGGCTTCGGCAGACAAGAAACTGGAATGGGGGTCGAGTGATGTCAGCATGCCGTTGATGGCTGCTTCCACCAATTCCTTTGAATCCACATCTTCAACATATCCATTGCGAATCCGATCCAAGACATCGCCAAACAGTTCTAACTGGCGATAGTGTTCTTCATCTGTGCTGGTCTGCGCCATCAGCGGCCCGGACAGATAAGCCGCCCCACCCATACCGATTGCCGCGCCGGTGATTGCTGCAATGATAAATCTTGGCATGGTAAACTTACTCCGCTTTAAACCATTCTGAGGGGTCGACAGGTGTCTGACCCTCACGCACTTCAATATAGATCGTGTCTTGCGCCAAGGCACTACCCCCAATCGAGTCTGACATCAGACCAATTGGCGCACTTTTGTTCACAACTTCACCAGTCTGCGCGAAAATTTGACCCAATCCGGCGAAAACCAGCAACAAGTTCTGGGCAGGTTCCAAGATTACCACCTGGCCATAATCCAGCAATGGCCCTTGATATCGCACGGTCGCTGCCGCCGGGCTGGTGACTAAAGCACCAGGTTCGGTCACCAAAACGATGCCCGGCCGTTCGATGCCCGCTGCATCCAATTCGTTGTATTTTCGTAATACGCGTCCCACCACTGGCAGGGGCAGTTCACCAAACAGGCTGGCAGGATCAATGGCGTTGGCGACTTCTTCTTCCAACGGTATTTCGCCCAATCCAGCAGCAAAGCTGTCCAGGGTTTCTGTTGTGGCCAGCAACAGGGCTGTCTTTGTGGAATCTTCGATAAACCGTTTCGGAGTTTCTGTGCGATCAGAGATGGCTTGCGCCAGATCAATGCGGGCCAGCTGAACGGACTGTAACGCGTTTCCCATAATATCTTGTGCATCGGTCTGCAAAAATTGCAGTGACTTAAGATCCTCTAGATCCAGTCGCAATCGATCCACCTGTTCGGTGATCCCTGGCGTTAAACCTGACATCAACATGGCTGAACGTGCGGTGCCCATTGGACCCATTGGGTGCAATAACAGAGTCGGTTCAGGAGATCTTTCGATCAGCAATAGAGTCTCAAACAGGGTGGCAATTTCATCTTGCCGTGCTGAAAGACGGCGCTGGATCGTGGCCTCTTGAACGGCAACCTCCCGCATGTTTCCGCGCAACGCGGACATGCCAGATTCAATCGCGACGATTGTTTCTGACAATGCGGCCATCCGATCGGTGCGATCATCGGCAATTTTTAAATTTGCAATGGCCGTGCGCAACGCACTTGCCGCATTGGCTGCATCTTCAGCAGGGCTGGCAACCAAAGCAGGGGCCAAAAGCGAAAGGGTGGCGGCGAAGGCAAAACTTTTCATTTTATCAAGGTGGTCCCTGTCATTTCTTTGGGTTTTGGTAATCCCATGAGTTCCAGAAGCGTAGGGGCTAAATCAGCCAAACGCCCATCACGTAGTTGCGCGCCATCTGACCCCCCCAGCAATATGACCGGTACAAGGTTAGTGGTATGCGCTGTATGGGGTTCCCCAGTTTCGGGATGGATCATGGTTTCGCAGTTCCCGTGGTCGGCCGTTACGATCATTGCGCCACCTGCCTTTGAAACAGCGTCAATAACGCGCCCTAAACCCGCATCAACAGCCTCGCAAGCTGCTATGGCCGCGTCCAAATCACCGGTGTGCCCCACCATGTCTGGATTGGCGTAGTTTGTGACGATCAAATCATAACCTGCTTCCACCGCCGCTACGAACTTTTCTGTAACCTCCGCGCACGACATTTCGGGCTGCATATCATAGGTGGCTACCTTGGGGGATGGGGGCATAAAGCGATCTTCACCCGGGCTGGGTTTCTCGACGCCTCCATTTAAGAAGAATGTAACGTGCGGGTACTTTTCAGTCTCTGCAAGGCGGTATTGTTTCTTATTTTGCGCCGCTACCCAGGTCCCCAAAGTGTTCTTTAGATCCCGTTTTGGGAAAGCCGTAGCCATGTAAGTTTCGTGTGCATCAGAATAGCTCACCATGCCCAAAACAGCCGCCAGCTTTGGGCGGGACCCAATATCGAACGCATTAAAATCGGGTTGTGCAATCGCGGCCATTATTTCGCGCGCGCGATCTGCACGAAAGTTCAAACAAAAGATCCCGTCTTCTGCTTTGAAACCTGGATATTCACCTAAAACGGTCGCCGGAATGAATTCATCTGTTTCATTTTTGGCATAAGCCGCTTCAATGGCGGTTTTGGCCGTAGTCGCTGTTTGGCCGAAACCCAAAACCACAGCGTCATAGGCTGTTTTAACCCGTTCCCATCTGTTGTCGCGATCCAAAGCGAAATATCGTCCAGTGACCGTGCCGATTTTGGCGTTTTCCGGCATTTGAGCTTCAAGTTGATCCAGGTAATTCAAAGCTGAAACGGGTGCGACGTCGCGACCATCGGTGATGATGTGCACGACGCAAGGAACGTTTAGAGCCGCGAAGGTCTTTAATGTGGCCAACAAGTGGTTGAGATGTCCGTGAACGCCGCCATCTGACATTACAGCCATAAGGTGGGCAGATCCGCCGCTGGATCGAAGGGCATTTGCAAAATCATTAAGTGCCCTATTGGTTTGGTAGCTGCCATCTTCGATGGCTAAATCGATTTGACCCAAATCCATCGCCACAATACGACCTGCACCAATGTTTGTATGACCGACCTCTGAATTGCCCATTTGCCCTTTTGGGAGCCCAACATCTGGGCCGTGAGTCACAAGTGTGGCGTTGGGAAATGTGGCAAAAAGATGGTCCATATTGGGCGTGCGTGCGAGTTTGGGCGCATTTCCAACCTCTGAATCAGAAAGCCCCCAGCCGTCCAAAATACACAAAACAACAGGTTTGGTCATGAAATCCTCCGTTCGAGACTTGTTTAGCTGACAGATCAACAAAAACCACCAGAATTGGCCGAATTGCCCATATTTTGCCATAATTGAAAGCAATGACTAAAATCGGGATGGATAGTGCGAACCGCCCTTGGGCATGGTCGCAAAAATTAAAGGTGCACCTTGACAGCAACATCAGACACGAACCGCGGTTTTTTTCGAATTCTGTTGGTCCTAGAGACCGTGGCAGAACACGGACCTCTGAACTTAGATGAAGTCACAGAAGCCACCGGGATTTCCCGAACTGCGGCTTTTCGCGCCCTAAAGGTGCTGGAGGATCGTGGCTGGATACGGCCGCAAATGGGGACTGGCGCATTTGCTGTTACAGCGGGTTTTGTGGGCAAGTTACGTCGCGCCAGTAAAACCTATGAAGAAATTGACAACCTTCTTCCGATCCTCAAAGCGATGTCCAAGGAGCACAAAGTCCATTTTGACATCGCGGTCCTTGAGGATCTTATTGTGCCGCGTGTTGTGGAAAGCACGCGCCGCAAGCGCATTGATGATCCGACCGGCTTTTTCGAAAGCCCCTTTGTTCTTGTGGCACTGGCTGCAGAAGATCCACGCATGCGGATGATGGTGCTGAAAGCAGCCATGGACAGCGCAAGCCCAGAACACAAAGAGATGATCCAAAGCGGTGAAATCAACGCAAAAATCAAGTCAATCGGGTCTCAAGGGTTTGGGGATGATCTGCTCAACAAATCAGTTATAATTCCGTTAAGCGGATTTGGAAGTTTCTCCGGGGCTCTTAGAATCGCATCTTCATTGACAAATCAGCCACGGTTGGAAGTTGTCAAAAATGTGGCAGAGACCCTACAATCCGGCAGTTTCCCTGCAATTCCGGCCAGATTTAGCATACAAAGTGTCAACACTTAGGCAGCAAAACAGGCATTTGCCTTATTTTTGCCTTAATGCCGAAAAATGGTATTTTTAGTTAGTTTTTCCTTGACGCATCGGGGTTTGATGCGCCATTCCTTGTGCCAAGCACCCGCCACAGTTGCGTCTTGTGTCATGCGACACGTGCCGTGCGTGGTGGGAAAGCCCAACTAAGTCTGGGCAAGCAGGTAAAAAAACAAAGCGTCTTGGCAGGGATGCGCTAAAAAGGAAAAACGGACATGGCTTTCGTCACAACAAACAACTTTGCACTTTCAATCTTTGAAGCAATCTTGCGGGCACCTGATGGGACCGTCCAAGGCGGGGCAGGTTCGGATACAATGGGTATCGGCCACGTGGATGCTGACGGTGATATTATCGATGGTGCAGATGGCAACGCGGATATCATTGTTGGCGGTGGCGGAAATGACAACATCATCGCAGGCGATGAAAATGACCTGATCTATGCCGGCTCCGGTGAGGATACTGTTTACGGCGACCAGCTGTATTCACCGGGCGGCAACCCAGGGAATTTTGGTAACGACACAGTTTATCTTGGCGGTGGCAACGACACAATTAACGCTTATGGCGGCGACGATCTTATTTACGGTGGGTCAGGCGACGAAAGTGGCGCTGCCGGTTCTGGCGATGACACGCTTTACAGTGGTGCTGGCGCGGATTCCGTGAACATGAACAGCGGTGATGACCTTTCCTATGGCGGATCTGGTGACGATACCGTCAATGGCGCAGATGGTAGCGACACCCTGTTTGGCGGGATGGGTAACGACACTTTGGTGGCCGATGGGAAAAACCTTAACGGTAACGATGTTTTGTATGGCGGCTCCGGCGACGACAGCATGAGCGGTGGCAATTCTTCAGATAAATTCGTTCTGGACGGTTTGGGTAATGATACCGTTCTTGGCGGTGAAAGCACTGGCGACAATGATGAGCTGGTTATCGACTATGCCGGGGACCACACCGTAAACTACTCCGC
>JAHDCP010000027.1 GCA_020629775.1 Planktomarina sp. | reverse complement strand
GACGTGACCCCGCAGAACAGTTTTGTCCGGCGTTCCAGAATGCCGCGTTCACCACATTTTCGGCCACGTGGTCCAGGTTTTCTGCGTCCGACAGAACCACCGCTGGGTTCTTGCCGCCGCATTCCAGCACCACTTTCTTAAGGTTCGACTCCGCCGCGTATTTCAAGAACAGGCGCCCTGTATCGGTGGACCCGGTGAAGCTGACCATATCCACATCCTTGTGGCGGCCCAGGGGTTCACCCACGGTTGGCCCATCGCCGGGCAACACTTGCAGAACGCCGCGGGGAAGGCCGGCTTCATACGCCAGTTCGGCCACGCGCAGGGCGGTCAGGGATGTTTGTTCTGCGGGCTTCACAATCACCGAATTGCCCGCGGCCAGCGCGGGGCCGATCTTCCAGGCCAGCATTAGCAGGGGGAAGTTCCAAGGCAGGATCGCGGCCACAACCCCAATGGGTTCGCGCACGATCATGGAAATCGCGTCATCCTGGGCCGGGGCGGTTTGGTCGTAAATCTTATCCACTGCTTCGGCGTGCCATTTGATGGTGCCAATGGTTTCTGGCACGTCGATGGTTTCGCAATCCAAGATTGGTTTGCCTGAATCCACGCTTTCCATCACCGCCAATTCACGGCGGTTGCGGGTCATCAATTTGCACAGGCGGATCAACACATCTTTGCGGTCTGACGGGTGCATTTTGGCCCAGTGCCCCTGGTCAAACGCGTCCCGCGCCTTGGCCACAGCCAGGTCCACATCGGCAGCATTGGCGCTGCTGATGGTGGCGAAATCTTCGCCAGTGGCGGGGTTCGTGGTGGCAAAGTCGGGGCCTTGGCCTTTGCGGAATTTGCCGTCGATAAATGGCGTGCGCGGCGCGGCCAAATCGGCAGCCAAGGCTTTGTATTCGGCCTGTGTCAGAAGATCGCTCATGATGAAGCTCCTGTAATTTGCGCAATGGCTGTATCCATAGTGCGGATCACCTGTTCCAACTCACGCTTGTCGTCTTTGTTCAACGGTTGCAGCGGGCGGCGGGGCGGGCCCGCATCAATGCCGCGCAACGTCAGCCCATACTTGATGCATTGGATGAACTTGCCCCCCTGTTCCAACACGCGCATCAAGGGCAACATTGCAGACATGATGGCGCGGCCCTTGGTGAAATCCCCTTCGACGGCGCAAGCTTGATACAGGGCGATATGGGCTTCGGGCGCAAAGTTTGATCCTGCACAGACCCAAGACCGCGCACCCCAGGCAAAGAATTCCAACGCCTGGTCGTCCATCCCGCACGACAGGGCGATATGCGGGTAATCGCGGGCCAGCATGTGCAGACGGTTCGGATCCCCGCTGCTTTCTTTAATGGCCGCGAAATTTGGGGATCGACCCAACCGATCCAGTGTTTCTTCGTCCATGTTCACAGACATGCGGCCAGGGTAATTGTACAGCATGACCGGCAAATTCGCAGCCCGGTCCACCGCCAAGCAATGCAAGGCGATTTCACGACCCGTGGGATAGGCATAGGGCGGAGTGGCCACCAAAATGGCATCGGCCCCAACGTCCACCGCGCGCTGTGCATAAGCGATACTGTCTTCGGTGCGCATGGCGCCTGTTCCCGCGATCATGGGAACCCGCCCCGCGATCAGATCCTTCAGCTGACTCATCATCGCCATGCGTTCGTCTGTGGATTGGGCATAATATTCGCCCGTTGTGCCAGCCACGATAATTCCGTGAACCCCAGCGTCACACAGATGGTCCACGGTGGCGGCCAGTGCAGCTTCGTTCACCGTGAAGTCGTCAAAGTAGGGCGTGACGATGGGGGTGTAGATCCCCTCAAATTGCATGGGTCTTCTCCTTCAAGGGAATAATATCCACCGGCAGTGGGTCAGGTTGGACATACCGTTCCATACGATCACGGGACAAATCCCAGTGCTGCAGGGTCAAATCCATTGCCAGTGATGCTTCACTGGCATCAAAGGCTGAAATCATGGCGTCGTGCTGGTCGCAGGCCTTGGTGACCAAGTCCGCTTCGAACGAGGATGCTGGGCGGTAAAAGGTTTGCGACAGCCGGGTATGGTCGATCAACATGCGGCGCAACGCTGGCTGTAAATATGGATTATGGGCCATCAGCCCGATTTGTTCGTGGAACGCATGGTTTTCAATTGCGGCTTGCCCTGCGTCGCGGGCGATAGTGGATGCACGAAACCGCGATTGGATGGTGCGCAAGTCGTCCAGTTGGGCGGGCGTCCGATTTTCAGCCGCCAAGCGCGCGATATTGGCATAAATCATGGGGGCGGTTTGGAAAAAGACGCGCAAGCTGGGCAAATCCATGGGCGCAACTTTCGCGCCGCGATTTTGCACAATGTCGACAAATCCTTCACCGGCCAGTTTCTGCAATACTTCGCGCAAGGGTGTGCGCGACAAACCAAAATCTTGGCACAGGCGTGCTTCATCTAATTCGGACCCCGGGGCTCGGATCAGAGACAGAATTTGGCGGCGCAAATCTGATTGGCAGGCGGCTTTTTTGTCCATCGTCCCCTCGATTGAATACAATATGTATACAATATGAGTCGGGGGCGTGTCTGCCTGCCTGCGACACTAAAGGAGTCGTTATTCTGGAATTTGGGGTTTGTTTTCAGGTTTCATCAATGTGGAAATCCGCGGGGCAGACGGTGTGCCCAAACGGGATCGCGTTCGCAGAACAGGTGTGTTTACAGATGCGGAATCTTCCCGGAAGACAATGTAAATGCCGCTGGCGATGATGATCGCTGCACCAATCATGGTGGATGTGGACAGCGTTTCTTCAAACAAAAGCGTGCCAAACAAAGTGGCCCACAAGATTTGCGAATACTGCATCGGTGCCACCATCACAGCCTCCCCAAGCCGGTATGCCGAAATCATGCAAATCATGGCCACCAAAGCAAACAGCGCGATGATAAACACCAACCCGATGTCGGCCAAAGGCATGGGCACATATACGAACGGTAACGCAGCGGCCATAATCACGAAATTCGCCACCATTGGGTAAAGGATCAAAACAACGGTGCGTTCTTCCCGCCCAATTTTACGCATGATCACAGATGCGGTTGCCCCAGTGATCGCGGACACCAACGCGGCAATGTGGCCCCAAGACACGGCCGTTGCCCCTGGCTGCAACACCACCAAGACCCCAGCCAAACCCACGCCAACAGCCACCAATCGCCGCCAACCCACATGTTCGCCCAGCACAGGGATCGACAGCAAAGTGATTAACAATGGTGCCGCGAAAAGAATGGCGTATGTCTGGGCCAAAGGCAGGGCAGAAAACGCGTAAAACGCCCCTGCCGCACTGGTGACGGCCAATAATGTGCGCACCGCAGTCAACCACGGGTGCTTCGGGATCAGCGTGTCGACAGTGGTGTCACGCAGCAACATCAAGGTTACCAACGGGAACCCAAGCAGGACCGAGAAAAAGATAATCTGGAACGTAGAATACGTGGCGCCCAAGATTTTGATCACCACGTCGTGGGTTGCGAAAATCGCAAACCCCAATAGGGCCAGAAGCACAGCTTTCAGATTATGGGGCATGTCTGATTTCCGTTATCGCTAACGAAGTGGAATTTAGACGAAGCCCTTTTCAGCCGCAAGTTCTGCCCATGGTTTTGTTCGTCCGTAAAACCCCATCAATTCAGTTTCGTTGAACCGTGCACCTGGCTTTTCGTAATACGTCAGCACTGCGTTGATCCGGGGTGTTTCGCCTTCCACCGGTGTCACCCGATGGGCTGTATTTACGCCTTTGAACACGTTCAATGTGCCAGGGGTTTGGGGGCAAATTTTCGTTTCGACTTTGCCGTCGTATAAATCTGCAATGCCTTGAAAATTCGGATTGCCAGGTGTGCGCAAGTCTTTCACATATTCAAATTCACCGCCCGCATTTGGGGCCTGCAGCAGAATTGTTGTGGTGAATTCAGAACGATCAAAATGCCAATTCAGCGCTTCATTTTCATAATAGGTCATGACGTTTGCACAAGCGATACGGTCTTCCATCGGATACAGCATCGGCTTGTCCATCACAGCCGCCAAAAAGCCAGCCATGGGCGCCCAATCATACAGTTCGATGATGGGGGCGCCTTCGATTTGGTCTGCGCAAACTGTATGGTTGATGGTTTTGTACCGGCGCAGCGCAGGGTGGCCTTCGGGCAATTCATCAATGTCATCGCGGAAATATACGTTGTGATCGCGGGCGTGGGTAAACGCCTGCTTTTCGATCATGGGTTTTGCGTGGGCCAGGGTGGCTTGAATGGCTTCGGGCGTGAAAAAACCCACCAAATTGAACAACCCTTCGGCATCCAACTGCGCTTGGCAGTCTTTCACCAGTGCTTTGAACGCAGGGCTGTCCGGTTTATCCAGTGGGTATTTTTCGAGATCAATCATGCTGCCAATTCATCCAGCGCGGCCAAGACTGCATCGCCCATTTGCGATGTGGTTACCGGTGTTTCGCCATCTGCTTGCATCAAATCTGCTGTGCGCACGCCGCCTGCCAAAACCTTTTCAACGGCCTGTTCCACCATGCTGGCTTCTTCGCCCATGTCGAACGAATACCGCAGCGCCATGGCCAAGGAAAGGATACATGCGCAGGGGTTTGCTTTCCCTTCACCAGCGATATCAGGGGCTGATCCATGGACGGGTTCGTACAATGCTTTGGGGCGTCCGTTTTCCATCGGTGCGCCCAGGCTGGCGGAGGGCAACATGCCCAAAGACCCAGTCAACATCGCAGCGCAGTCTGACAGGATATCGCCGAACAAGTTGTCCGTCAGGATCACATCAAACTGTTTAGGGGCCCGTACCAATTGCATGGCGCCATTGTCTGCGTACATGTGCGACAGTTCAACGGATGGGTAATCTTTGGCCACTTCGGTCACGACTTCGCGCCACAAAATGCCCGCTTCCATGACGTTAGCTTTTTCCATGGAACAGACTTTGCTGCCCCGACGCATGGCCAATTCAAACGCAGATTTCGCCACGCGCTCAATCTCGGATTCTGTGTAACGGTGGGTGTTGATGCCAACCCGTTCGTTGCCTTCTTCGAAAATTCCGCGGGGTTCGCCGAAGTAAGATCCCGATGTCAGTTCGCGAACAATCATGATGTCCAAGCCGGACACCACATCGCGTTTCAAGCTGCTGAAATCAGCCAATGCATCAAAGCACTGGGCAGGGCGCAGGTTAGAAAACAAATCCATCTCTTTGCGCAAACGCAAAAGGCCGCGTTCTGGTTTTACACTGAAATCCAAGTTGTCGTATTTTGGCCCACCAACAGCCCCCAGCAAAACCGCGTCAACGGCTTGGGCTTTGGCCATTGTTTCATCGCTCAGCGGTGCGCCATGGGCGTCATAGGCGGCACCGCCTACCAGATCCTCAGACACGTCAAAGGTTGTGCCACGTTTGGCACCGATCCAATCGATGATTTTGCGCACTTCGGCCATAACTTCGGGGCCGATGCCGTCACCGGGAAGAATAAGAAGGGATGGGTTGGCCATGGGTCATTTCCTTAAGCGTAGGGTCGGCATTGGGGTTAGCTGTCTGCGCGCAGGGGGTCAAGGAATGGCGATGTCCACCCACACCAATCTGTGTTTGCTGGCGGTGGCGTCTTGGTCCACCTCCCATTCTACGCCGCTTTCCAAAACCGTTAAATCCGCGCTGGGCAAAACGTAGCTGACACGCAAGTTTCCAGGCTTTCCGTCGGGCCAGTCGGCCGTGTCGGTAGCGGGGTCACCTGTGTGGCCTGCGTCGGCGGCGCGCACCGCCCCTGGACTGATGGGCATCGGGTCTTGCAATGCAGGATCGGCCAAAAGCTTGCGAATGACCGCGTGATCTCCTTCACCATCCACTGGGTCCAGGTTCAAATTCGCCGCAATGACAAAGGGCCCGGTCATTTGCGCCAGGCGTTTTGTAAAGAAATCGATTTCTTCTGCGTTGCGCCGGGTGTTCAGTCCAGTTCCCCCATCAAACAACGGCGCGGTGGCGTGGGACGCCAGAACGGTAATCACTGTTTCTTTCACAAGGACGGGCACTTCCACAAAGGCCACAGTGTGCAGTGGCAAATCCGGGTGTATCGCACTGGGCGTGGCGGTGAAGTTTTGCACTTGGTCAGGATCAACTGGGTACCGTGACAGAACCGCCAACCCCCGATTTCCGGGGAACAGCCCGTAGCCAAAATTGTCTTGGGCATCAGTGGTGCGCCCATTGTTGTTTAAATCCAGCCCGCTGGGAACACCGCTGTTGGGACGCGGCGCAACAGCATGGGGCAGGGGCCAGCCAGCCTGGTCCAACGCTTTTTGAAATGCGGTTAAAGCATCCAGCCTTGCGTCCCAATCAAACCGTTGAATTGCGATAATGTCAGGTTTTGCCGCAACAATCTGCGCCACCACAGCCTGCACCTGCTTGTTTTTGCCGGCTTGGATGTCACGCAACAAAAGACCCGGGCCTTTGCGGTCCAGTTCCACGGTATATGTTGCAACACGGAATGAATCAGCGGCCGCGGGGGCCGCCAGAAGGATCAGGCCAGCAAGCCATCCTCTTGAATTTCGGAATAGCGTTGACGGCGCTTGGCCTCCACCAATTGCACCAGTTTGCCCATCACCAAACCGCGCAAGCACAGGTTCAGCGGCAAGAACGCCCAAAGGGCCACCAACCACACCAGGGTTTGCAGATTTGTAAAACCCGTTGCGTTGAAAAAGGCGCCAAAGATTTGCAAGCATGCAGGGATGATAAAGGGAACGGTCAATCCCACCAACAGATTAATTCGCGCGCCCCGGCGCAAACGCACCACCACGTCACCGCCACAGGTGGGGTCAAACATGGGCAAGTTGGTGTGAACGTTGAAAGCCACTTTGCGGTTGGGCCAACCCAGCACCCGGAAGTACAGCACCACGATCGCCAGCATGACACAGCTGGCGGCGAATGCCAAACCAGCACAAGCCTGCATCAGGGCAAAAGAAGCTGGGGAAATGGTGTCCGGCAACATGCCGGTCATCAGGCGCACTGGGGAATAAGGCACATCCAGCCAAACCCCAAAGGTTTGGGCAACTGCGTAAAGATCGAAGGGCAGAACAGCTGTACCGCGCGTGGACATCAAAGCAAGGGTCAAAAGCCCAAGCAATGTCGCAAGCATGATATAACGAACTTTGTTGTATGGGGGCGCATCACGGAATTCGACCATCACCGGGGTGGGTGACGTATATTCGATGACTGTCAAAACACCCGCAAACAGGGCGATCAACGTCGCGAATTGTGCGCTATCATCCGGCACACCCGGGATTAAAAGGCCTGGCAACACAATAAGTGTCACCACGCACAAGGCGCGGCCTGACGCGCCAACAAGCCGTGTAATCACTGCCCATCCTCAATATGGTCGGTTTGAATACGTGCCCAAACCTTGTTTTTATGTGGCTGGCGATCTGATGCCCCATGCCATGGTCTTGCCTTTTTATCGACACTTTCACTGCATCGGGCAAGGAATTGTTTTTGTTGTATTTATTTTTTTGGAGCTGAGGCGGAATGTGTGACTGTTTCGCAAGTCGAAACAGTGAGGTGGCCACCGGAAGTGCCAATGGCCACAATATCTTGTGGTTGTGGCAGCTTTAGACCCAAGGTCTCGATTCACGCATCTGTGTCTCAAACGCATCAATCGATGTGGCCTTTTGCAGTGTTTGGCCAATGTCATCCAACCCGTTCAACAAGCAGTGCTTGCGGTGCGCATCCACATCGAACGGAATTTGTGTTCCGTCTGACGATTCAACGATCTGGTTTTCCAAATCCACAACCATGCGCGCGTTACTGCCTTTTTGCGCATCATCCATAAGTAGGGTCAGCTGTTCTGGCGTGACCACAATGGGCAGAATGCCATTCTTAAAGCAGTTGTTGAAAAAGATGTCCGCAAAGGACGTAGAGATCACGCATCTAATACCAAAGTCCAACAACGCCCATGGGGCGTGTTCCCGGCTGGAGCCGCAGCCAAAGTTATCGCCTGCCACAATGATATTAGCATCGCGATACGCGTCTTGGTTCAGCACAAAGTCGGGGTTTTCGTTGCCGTCCATGTCGTACCGCATTTCATAAAACGCGCTGACCCCAAGGCCGGACCGTTTGATGGTTTTCAGGAACTGCTTAGGAATGATCATGTCTGTGTCGATGTTGATCAACGGCATGGGTGCCGCAATGGCAGTCAGTTTCTCAAATTTTTCCATCGGTCATCTCCCAAAGGTTAACGCTGCGAACGGTGTGCACAACCTGTGCACAGGCCGTACACAACCTGTGCACTGAATTGAAGGTGTGGGTAAAAGAAGATTTAGGGCTTTACGCTTTGCTTAATCAGATTTTTTACTTGATTTGCTGATTCGTGTGATTCACATAGATGTAAATGGGCTGGAGTTATTCGGTCGGCGTAGGGCTGCTGGGGTTTCTCGGTGGCCTTTCTGCTTTCATGGGAATTCGAAGACACTACCTTGAAGCAATCCAAGCTTCATTGCATCGAAAGCCCGATTTCGTTGCTTCGGTCGGAGATAGGACAATCCAATTGGCCTGGCGGCGAGATCCGCAATTTGTAGTCCGGTTGAGTTTGAACGTTTGTCCAAGAATAATGGCGTCCAACTGAATTTTTGAACGTCCTCTAAGCCATATCCCACTTTTGCTGATCCACTGGCCGCCCGCCGAAACTCCAGCTCCAAAATGGTATCTTCTTTCTTGCCGCGCGCTTCGAAGATCACATGCAATCTTTGACCAGATTGCCCTTTTGAAACAAGAAAACTTGCGCATTTTTCGAGGCACATACCAAGGGCAATGTCATAGGGGCTCCATCTGTTAGCGTCTGAGCTGGCAAGTTTGCGTTTGTCGATCACAGCTGCAAACATTTTGCCTTGCCTCATCGAAAGAACTCCAGTCAATTCCTCCAGGAACCTTTGACGCTTTTCCTTGTCTGACTGAAAGATCGAGAAAGCACCGCTCTGGCGACGTATTTCCCGCTCATGCAATATGACTTGGTCATGTCCGAAATAGTCAAATTTAATTTGAGCAACTCTGGAACCAAAGTTTCGGCATAGTGACGCTTGTCCACGAGAAAGAAGTTTAAAACGAAGATGGGAAAGTCTTTTGTATCGGCTTCAAGTACCGGTGAACCGCTTTCGTCTGCAAAGATAATGTAGTCAGAAAAGGTCAACCTTCACCCCAACTCGCGCACATCCGTCAGCCGCCCTGTCACGGCAGCTGCCGCTGCCATGGCGGGGGACATCAGGTGGGTGCGGGACCCACGTCCTTGGCGGCCCTCAAAATTCCGGTTCGATGTGGATGCACAGCGCACTTCTGGCCCCAGCTGGTCTGGGTTCATGCCCAAGCACATGGAACACCCCGCCAAGCGCCATTCAAAACCAGCGGCTTTGAATATATCGGCCAAACCTTCTTCTTCGGCCTGCAAACGCACCAGGCCCGATCCGGGCACCACGATGGCGGTGTGAATGTTGGACTTGATTGTTTTGCCTTCCACGATTTTCGCGGCTTCGCGCAAATCTTCGATCCGGCCATTGGTGCATGACCCGATGAACACAGCGTCCACTTCCACGTCCTGCAATTTGGTGCCAGGCGTCAGGCCCATGTAATCCAAGGACCGCGCTGCGGCGTCCACTTTTCCACCTTCGAAATCGCGGGGGGAAGGAACGGACGCGGTGATGGGCAACACGTCTTCTGGGGATGTGCCCCAAGTGACCACTGGGGCGATGTCTTCGCCCTTGATGGTGATCACCTTGTCCCAATGGGCATCGTCATCGGAATAAAGCGTTTCCCAATATGCTTGGGCTTGATCCCACATGTCGCCCTTGGGCGCTTCGGCGCGGCCTTTGCAATATGCGTATGTGGTGGCGTCGGGGGCGATCAAGCCTGCCCGTGCGCCGCCTTCGATGGCCATGTTGCACACGGTCATGCGCCCTTCCATGGACAGGTTGCGAATGGCTTCGCCGCAATACTCGATCACATACCCCGTGCCGCCCGCGGTGCCTGTGGCGCCGATGACAGAAAGGGTAATGTCCTTGGCCGTGACGCCAGGGGACAGTTTGCCGGTGATTTCCACCTTCATGTTCTTCGATTTTTTCTGGATCAGCGTTTGGGTGGCCAAAACATGTTCCACCTCGGACGTGCCAATGCCGTGGGCCAATGCGCCGAACGCGCCGTGGGTTGCCGTGTGGCTGTCGCCGCATACCACGGTCATGCCAGGCAGAGTCCAGCCTTGTTCAGGGCCCACAATATGCACGATCCCCTGGCGGATGTCGTTCACGGGGTAATACACAACGCCGAATTCTTTTGCGTTCTTGTCCAGCGCGTCCACTTGGATGCGGCTTTCCTCGTTATCGATGCCGTCTTCGCGGTCCCAGGTGGTGGGCACGTTGTGGTCCGGCACGGCAATGGTTTTGTCTGGTGCTGCCACGGGGCGGCCCGCCATGCGCAGGCCTTCGAACGCTTGGGGGCTGGTTACTTCGTGCACCAAGTGGCGATCAATGTACAAAAGACAGGTGCCGTCTTCGGCTTGGTGGGCCACGTGGTCGTCCCAAATTTTATCGTACAGCGTTTTACCAGCCATGGGGATTGTCCTTCGATGATTTTGTGTGGTTTTGAACCACGTTGGGTGCTGGAATACCGCCCAGCCCGTGGCCCTGCAAGCACAAGCCTTGCTTGGGGGCATGTTGTCTTGCCAGCGGCGCTGATTTTGGGTCAACTGTGGGTATGGAACAAGACGCCACCCCTATCGATCCGCCCGCCCAAGAACCTGAAGTTGCCGCCACAGACCCTGCGGCGGCCCCGGCTGAAACGACTCAAGAAGCGGCCATGACCCTGTGGTCAGATGGTCAGGCCCTGCTGGACCGGTTGCTGACACCATGGAGTTTGTATCAGCTGGCCATCGCCGCCGGATTGATTTTGCTGGCTTGGACCATTCACCGCACCATCGGTCCGCGCATTCCAGTGCGCGAAGGGGATGGGGTGCCGCGTTGGCAGGTGGCCATCAACAAAACCCTGCGCAGCCGTTTGGGCTGGTTCGTTTTTGTGGCCCTGATTTGGTTGGCGGTCTTTGCCATGCGCCAAATAACCTGGCCGTCCCGGTCTTATTTGTTGGCTGTAATCGCGAACCTGGGAACGGCGTTGCTGGTGGTGTCTTTGGCCACGCAATTCATCAAAAACGGCTTTTTGCGGCGGTTGGTCACGTGGGGCGCGTGGATTTGGGTCACGTTGCGGATCACGGGTGTCACGACCGATGCAGTCACGCTGTTTGACTCGATCGCGGTGGAAACGGGGGATGTGCGCATATCTTTGTGGCTGGTGATCCAAGCCATCGTGACCTTGGGGATTTTCTTTGCAGTGGCGCGGTTCATCGCGGTCAACACCTCAGACCAGGTGCAGCGCAACGAAGAAATTTCGCCTTCCATGCGGGTGCTGATCATCAAGGTGCTGCAAGTCTTGCTGTACGGTGGGGCCTTTTTTATCGGATTGCGCGCCATTGGGGTGGATTTGTCCGGGCTGGCCATTTTGTCTGGGGCTATCGGTGTGGGCCTTGGTTTTGGCCTGCAAAAAGTGGTGTCCAACCTGGTGTCGGGTGTCATCATCTTGTTGGATAAATCCATCAAACCAGGGGACGTGATTTCCTTGGGCGATACCTTCGGTTGGATTGATGCGCTGGGCGCGCGGTACGTCAGCGTTGTGACCCGGGATGGGAAAGAATACCTGATTCCAAACGAAGATCTGATCACTGGCCAAGTGGTGAACTGGTCATATTCCAATGCCTTGGTGCGCTTGGATATCCACTTTGGCACAGCTTATGGCGACGACCCCCATCTGGTGCGCCAACTGGCGATTGATGCTGCCCAAACCGTGGACCGGGTGTTGACCGCAAAGGCCCCCGTTTGCCACATCGTTGGGTTCGGGGACAGCAGTGTGGATTACATCTTGCGGTTTTGGATCAGTGATCCCACCGGCGGTCTGACCAACATTCGCGGCAATGTGTATCTGGCACTGTGGGACACATTTAAAGCCAACAACATTTCCATCCCATTCCCGCAGCGCGAAGTGCGGATGTTGGACGATCGGGGTTCGTAGTCAAACAAATCCCCTGGTTGGCGGTTCAGAACGGTACAAATCTTTTCTAAAGTTTGGAACTGAACCCCCGTCACCTTGCGGGACGTGGCAGCAGCCTTAAAGGGTGAAAATTTTCCGCTGGGCGCGGTCAAGGATTGAGTGGCCTTAAAACCCATGCTAAGTGCAAAAATCCCGACGGCCCAAAGGTCGTCTCTCTTTTTGGAGGACACGGTCCTGTCTTTGACATCCGACGCGCAAGAGCCCGCGATCAAAGTTTCTAAGCCTGATGGCGTCACCAGTGACGCAATCTTGGCCACCACCTTGGCATCCCTGGACGACGATAAAGCCGAAGATATCGTGCAGATTGATCTGCGCGGAAAATCGGAAATCGGCGACTGGATGATCATTTGTTCCGGCCGGTCTTCGCGCCAAGTTACCGCCATTGCGGAAAAGTTGCGCGACAAGCTGAAAGTGGATTTGGGCGTTATCTCTAAGTTGGAAGGCAAAGCCGCCGCCGACTGGGTGCTGGTGGATTCAGGGGATGTGATCGTGCATGTGTTCCGCCCTGAAGTTCGGGAATTTTATCAGCTGGAAAAGATGTGGCTTGAACCAGGGCACACACCGACACCGTGAAGCTGCACATTGTGGCCGTGGGGCGTTTGCGCCGTGGCCCAGAATTAGACCTTATTCAAGATTACGCAGATCGCGCCGGAAAAACCGGGCGGGGCCAAAGCATGGGGCCTGTGGACGTGGTGGAAGTGGAAGATCGCAAAGGCGGGGGCAAACCTGCCGAAGCGGCCTTGTTGCTGAAAGCCATTCCCGCAGGCGCATTTGTCATAGCATTGGATGAACGCGGCAAGGTTTTGTCCTCCCCGCAGTTTGCAACACAACTTGCCCAGGTGCGCGATGGTGGGGCAGGGGACGTGTGTTTTGTGATCGGCGGCGCGGATGGATTGGACCAATCTGTTTTGGACCGGGCGGATGCAAAATTATCCTTCGGGGCGATGGTGTGGCCGCACATGTTGGTGCGTGTCATGGTGGCTGAACAAATTTACCGCGCTGTGTCGATCTTGGCCGGAACGCCGTATCATCGGGTGTGATCAGCCGCAGTTTGCGCCCTGGATTATGCCATCTTTGTCAGTGGAAATGTTCAAACGATGCGGCGCATAATCCATTGTCACTGCCGTTCCTGGAGCAATGATGCGGACTTTTTTCCCCGTGAGGGTGATTGGCAATGCGGTGATCGGCTTCCCTATAAAGGGATCGACGCGTTCAGGTGCGCAACTTGCATCCAAGTTGACCGCATCGTGTTCTTCCAGTTTCCGAGCTTTGTCGTTTGGCAAACACCCTGCCACCAAGGCGGCCGCCGCCGCCAGCGCAAGATATGATGATGCAACAGCTTTGGTCATGGCATTTCCTTTTAACCACAGGTGATGTGGCGGATGATTTCATTTTCATCCAACATGAAGTTAATGCGTGCAGGATATAAATCCTCTGAGACGGCATCGCCACGCCGAATAATGCGCACAGGTTGCAATAGCAGTTTGGTTTCCAAACGCGTGACGGACGACCCCACATAATCCGCCATTTGCGCCGCATTACATGTGTCCACAGACGCGTCTGGTACTGTTGGCCGCTCCGCGGGTATGGAAGTTACTGGCGCAGATGAACAAGCAACCAAAAAAAGGAAGATCGGAAGATAACGCATAATCTGAGACTGCAGACAATTGCGAAGCGCGCCTAGGGGAAAAGTCTTGATAAACAGTCCCTGCGCAGCCAAGGTCTGGCCAACGTTTAGGGAGGATTTAAACAATGCGGACACGCGCAGCAGTGGCTTTGGAAGCTGGCAAACCATTGGAAGTAATGGAAGTGAACCTGGAAGGCCCCAAGGCCGGCGAAGTTTTGGTGGAAATCAAAGCAACAGGCATTTGCCACACAGATGAATTCACACGGTCTGGTGCAGACCCCGAAGGAATGTTCCCCGCCATTCTGGGCCATGAAGGCGCAGGCGTTGTTGTGGAATGCGGGCCGGGTGTCACCAGTTTGAAGCCAGGTGATCACGTGATCCCGCTTTACACCCCGGAATGCCGCGAGTGTGAGTATTGTTTGAACCCAAAAACAAACCTGTGTCAGAAAATCCGGTCCACCCAAGGCGCAGGTGTTATGCCCGATGGCACCAGCCGTTTCAGCATGTTGGATGGCACGCCGATCCTGCACTATATGGGCTGTTCGACGTTTGCGAACCATACGGTCTTGCCGGAAATCGCTTTGGCCAAAGTTCGCGAAGACGCGCCGTTTGATAAGATTTGTTATATCGGGTGCGGTGTCACAACAGGTTTGGGCGCGGTGATGAACACGGCCAAAGTTGAAATCGGGTCCACAGCGATTGTATTTGGTTTGGGCGGCATTGGTTTGAACGTGGTGCAGGGCCTGCGGTTGGCTGGTGCAGACCAAATCGTTGGGGTTGATTTGAACGCCGACAAAGTGCCGATGGCCACACAATTCGGTATGACCGATTTTGTAAACCCCAACGATGTTGATGGTGATCTGGTGGCCCACCTGGTGGAACTGACAGGCGGCGGCGGCGACTACACGTTTGATGCCACAGGCAATGTTGGCGTGATGCGCACCGCTTTGGAATCAGCCCACAAGGGCTGGGGTGAAAGCGTGATCATCGGTGTGGCCCCTGCAGGCGCAGAAATTTCCACCCGTCCGTTCCAACTGGTCACAGGGCGCGTTTGGCGCGGCACAGCATTCGGTGGAGCGCGCGGCCGGACCGATGTGCCCAAGATCGTGGATTGGTACATGGACGGCAAGATCGAGATCGATCCAATGATCACCCACACCATGCCTTTGGAAGACATCAACAAAGGCTTTGATCTGATGCACGCAGGGAAATCGATCCGGGCTGTGGTGGAGTTTTAGAAACCGCCGGTAAGATCAATATTCAAATAAAAGGCGGGCAAACAGCTCGCCTTTTTTATTTCAGAAAACCAAGCGCTTTGCGTTAGTCTTCCTTCTGATACAGCACCCGCCCGCGTTGGTTGATCAGCAAAATTTCACCGGTCACCGGATCGGCATAAGCCTCCACCCGTTTTCCATCTGGCATGGTGCCGTACACCTCCCAACAGCCGCCGTCTTCTTTCATGCGGCGCACGGTCCAGCCTTCGGCTTCGAACTGTTGGGTCAGGGCGTCTTTGGACAACCATTCGGCGCGGTTGCTGGGCTCACATTCATACATGCCAGTGGCCAGGGTGACAGATGGGAACAGGGCGGCGATGGCGGCCAGGGTCATACGGGGCATAGGGGGGTCCTTTCGATTAAGCGATTGTGCGGGTGCGGGTTTTGTTTTTCCAGATGCGGTATCCTTCCAGGCCCGCCAGGGGGACGAAGTGCACCAAAGCGGGGCCGATGTCGTTGTGCACGAACATCCAGTGCAGCAACGTGAACACCGCCGCAGGGTACACCCAGCGTTGCAGGGACTTCCAAGCGGTGCCCATGGCGCGCAAGGACCAGTCGTTGGATGTTATGGCCAAGGGGATAAAGATCACAAAGGCGGCCCAGCCTGTCCAAATGCCAAGGGCGGTGAATTCCCCCAGCATGGCGCGCAAGGACCCCATATCAATGATGTACAGCAGTGTGTGGAACGCGGCGTACCCAAAGGCAGCAACGCCGAAATACCGGCGGCGTTTCATCATCCAACGCCAGAACCCCGAACCAGGGAACAGCATGCGCATGGGTGTTAGGATCATGGCAATAATCATAAAGCGCGCAGAAAATTCACCCGTGGGGTGCAGCAATCCTTCGGCAACGGATTTGCCTTCTTCCATGGGGCTTCCTGACAGGAGGGCCAAGACCATGGGGATGGACGGCAATGCCAGCAAAGCCCAGATGAATGCGCGCGAATCTAACATATTTTTGAACATGATTTGCCCCGGTGTTTTGACTGTTACGATTGGTAAAGCGGTTTCCGTCGCGACGGCCCGAATTTTTTTCGCGATGCGCGCTTTTTATGGACTGGTGGCAATACCCCGCAGGATGGACAAAGCATCTTCTTCGCGGCCTTCGGGGACAAACAGGTGATCATGGAAAAATCCCGCAACGGGGTTCACGCCCATGCCAGCTGCCGCCAATTTTGTGGCGATTACGGCGATAAAGCCCACGGCCTCTAACGCGGAATGAACGTTGAGTGTGATCATCCGGCTTGGGAATTCGAACGCAAGGCCATGGTCCTGGGCCTGGTCTTTCAGCAAAATCAAGGTCGTGCCTTCTGATTCTTGGAACATCATACGGGGGGTTAATCCTGGCGGTATGGTGTTGTCAGGCAGGGTCACAAACACATAGGTGCCATCGTGCAATGTGGTGGTTAATGTCGACAACAGGGTGGTCAGATCAGTCTCGCCGGACATGGGCATTTCCTTTTGGTGCAAGGTTAGGGGCTTTTGGCCCTTTCACCCAGCAAAAATTAACTTACATTGCACCTTAAGCCGCCTATGGGTGGAAACGAAACGCAAGGAGCAGGCGTATGTGGTTGAACGAAGACAAAGACAGCGACGACGAAAAAGACGAAAAGCCGTCCAAGGGCGTTGGTGCGCTGTTTCTCAAAAGCCGCAGCGTTTTGGTGACCGGCGGCATTAACGATAAACTGGCGGCCAAAGTGGTGACGCAGCTTTTGGCCCTCGCGGAAGAAAGTGACGACCCGATCAACATGTATATCTCCAGCCCCGGCGGCCACGTCGAAAGCGGGGATATGGTCCATGACATGATCAAGTTCATTAAGCCGGAAGTTCGGTGCATCGGGTCGGGCTGGGTGGCCAGTGCCGGGGCATTGATCTTTATCGGTGCGAAGAAAGAAAATCGTTTCTGTCTGCCAAACACGCGCTTCTTGTTGCACCAACCGTCTGGCGGCATTGGTGGTCAGGTCAGCGACATGCAAATCCAAGCGACGCAAATCAAATTGATGCGCGAACGCTTTGATCGCTTGTTTGCGGAAGCCACGGGCCAAACGCCTGAAAAGATTGCGGAAGATACCAACCGTGATTTTTGGCTGAACACGGACGAGGCGTTGGCTTACGGCCTGTTGGGCAAAGTGATCACCAGCGCAGACGAATTGTCTTAAACATAAGCCGGGCTTTGGCCCGGCCTACACCGCGTGGGGGCGCAGGTAATCCACCTCCGCCCGGTAAGGCGTGGCAGTGTCTGGCAAGGGCGGTACGATCACCGCCTTATGCTGGCGCAGTTGTTTCACCAACACCGGAATAAGCCTGCGATATGCAGCAATGATTCCAGGCTCTGGCGGGGGCAAATCCCGTGTGATCAGGGCATGCAATTTCGGTAAGTTATAGTATGGCACCATCGTGAACATGTGATGTTCGATGTGGTAATTCATATTCAGATACAAAAATCGATTGATCGGATCCATAAGCACGGTTCGTGTATTCAACCGGTGGTCCGTCACGTTTTCGGCCAGCCCTAAATGTTGCAACGATCCGGTCATCACCCGCTGCCATGCCCCATAGAACGAGGGTAACCCAATCAGCATCAGCGGGATAAGTGACCCGGTCAGAACTGCCGTCAGCACTGTGGCCCCGTAAATGGCCAACATGATGCGCGCAGCGCGGAAGACCAGCGGTTGGTCCCCATCACGCACGTAGGACAATTCATCGGGGTGCATTTTTCCACGGGCGTGCGCCACCATACGTTTTAGCATGGCAAACCCGTCCGGCAGCCCCAGCAGGTTCAGCAAAATGCGGGCCAAATCTGGTGGCCGCATTGCTTGGATTTCTGGGTCGCGGCCCACGACGATCGTATCGGTGTGATGGCGCACATGGCTGGCCCGCCAGACATAGGGGTTCCTGAACAACATTAGGCAAGAAACGGAATAAACGGCTTCGTTCATCCAGTTCGATTTGAAGGCGGTTTTGTGCCCGCATTCATGCCACCGTGCATCAGACGCGGACCCGTACAACACGCCATAGGCGATCCAAAACGGCACAGCCCACCAACTGCCCCAAAGGGCAATCCCCATCGCGGCGGTGGCGATCAACAGCCCAAACCACAGGGCCACATCGCGCAAAGGGCGCCGGTCATTCTTTTGCATCAATGTCCGCAGAATCTTTGGATCAACGTCAGTCCGATACCAACGCGGGTTGGCCAATCCGGCGGCTTGGGCCGCTGCATCATTTTCTGGGGTAAGGGCGTAATCACGGGGCATGGTTCAACGTGATCCATGCTGAAGGACTTGTCAAAGGGGGGCATTTTCCAACGGACCGTTGCGGGGTGGGTTTCCTTGGGCTATCGCATAAGGCATGCTGGCCATCTTTCTAAAAACTCTGCCCTTTTTCGCCCTGATCGGGCTTGGGTATCTTGCAGGCCGCACAAAGTTTTTTACCCAAGACGCCACAGCGTATCTAACCAAATTTGTCTTTTATTTTGCCTTGCCTGCCATGTTGTTCAAATTCAGCACCAACCTGGAATTGGCGGATGTTTTGAACTGGGACTTTTTGTTGGCCTACCTGGTGGCCAGCATGGCGGTGTATCTTTTTGCCACCGCCGTTTCCTTGGCCCGCCGCGTCCCGATTGAGGCAGCGGCAGTCGAAGCGCAATGCGCGGTTGTCGGCAATGTGGGCTTCATGGGCATTCCCATGATGGCGCTGTTGTTTGGCCCTACGGCAGTGGGTCCGGTGATGATGATGTTGATGGTGGATCTGTTTGTCTTCGGATCGCTGATTGTAATTTTAATCACCGGGTCGCGGGATGGACGCATGTCCTTGGGTGTTCTGCGCACAGTTTTTCTGGGTGTTCTGAAAAACCCCATGATCATGGCTATGTTTTTGGGGCTTGCATGGAACAGTACCGCCATCACAACCCCAGCGCCCATTGGCGATTTGGTGGATATGTTGGCCGGGGCATCAACGCCCTGTGCGCTGTTTGCCATTGGCGCATCCTTGGCTGGAAAATCAACCGAACGGGCCAGCGTGGCTTTGTGGTTGTCGTTTTTGAAACTGGTGGTGCACCCGGCGGCCGTGGCGTTGGCCATGGTGTGGTGGTTCCACATTGATGGATTTATCGCTGGTGTTGCCATCGCGGCGGCAGCTTTGCCGGTGGCGGGCAACATCTATATTGTGGCACAAAGTTACGGCGCGGCGGCCCAACGGGCGTCAGCGGCGATACTGGTGTCTACAGTGATTTCAATTGTGACTGCATCCCTGGTGATCGGGCTTGTAGGGAATTTGTGAAGAAAGGAACGGGCATGGAAACCGTATCAGAAAATCGGTGTTTTGGCGGTGTGCAGGGTGTGTATTCCCATGCCTCAAAAGCCACGAATTGTGACATGACTTTTGGTCTGTTTTTACCTGAAGAGGCGTCGGACGGCCCTGTCCCAATTTTGTGGTATCTGTCTGGTCTGACCTGCACCCACGAAAATGCCATGGTCAAAGCGGGTGCCCAAGCCTGGGCGGCGGAACAGGGCATTGCGCTGGCGTTTCCAGATACGTCCCCACGCGGCGAAGGTGTTGCCAATGATGAGGCCTATGATCTGGGCCAAGGGGCAGGGTTTTACGTGAACGCCACCCAGGATCCTTGGAAGCCACACTTTCAAATGTTTGATTACGTTGCCCGTGAACTGCCCGCCTTGATTGGCGATACGTTCGCAGTTGATTTGGACCGTCAGTCCATCACGGGCCATTCCATGGGGGGGCACGGGGCCCTGACCATCGCAATGTCTGGCGTGACCAGTTTTCGGTCTGTGTCTGCCTTTGCCCCTATTTGTAACCCCACCGGGTCTGACTGGGGCCGCAAGCAATTGTCTGCTTACTTAGGCGATGATGAAACCACTTGGGCCGCCCATGATGCGTCCCTCATGATGACAGACAAAGGGTTGGATTGCCCTGTGCTGATCGACACAGGTGCCAGCGACCAATTCGGGGATTTGCTGAAATCAGAGGCGTTGGCCGGTGCCATGGCCGCACGTCGCCAGGAAGGTGCATTCAGGATGCAAAAAGGATATGACCATTCGTACTTCTTTGTGTCCACCTTCATGGAAGACCACGTGGGTTTCCACGCCGAGGCGTTGTGGCAGTAATTTACGTTGACGCCGACGCATGCCCCGTAAAGGCAGAGGTGGAACGCGTGGCCACCCGACACAAAGTGCCCGTCAAAATGGTGTGCAACGGCGGGCTGCGGCCCAGTGCGAACCCGTTGGTGGACATGGTGTTTGTGGACCAAGGGGCCGATGTGGCTGACATGTGGATCGCGGATCATGCCGGACCTGGTGATGTGGTGATAACGGCTGACATTCCTTTGGCGGCCCGCGCAATTGAAAACGGCGCGCGGGTTGTCAAACACAACGGTGAAGAACTGAATGCACGGAATATCGGGCAAGTTCTGGCCACACGGGATTTGATGACTGATCTGCGCGCCGCAGACCCCTTTCGCCAAGGTGGCGGACCTGCATTTTCCAAAGCCGACCGTTCGCGGTTCTTGGATGTTCTGGACCGGGTATTGCGTTTGTCAAAAGGGGCGGGCTGACGCCCGCACAATATGCTTCTTTGGGGCTTTGCCCCAAACCCCAAGGTATTGCCGCTCAAAGTGAAGGTAATTTCGACCCAGCTTGTCGGGATTGGGACAGACGTATCGCGCGCAGGGTGGGAAAGGATCGTGCATGTCCACACGCCCCCCCTTTTTTGTTGGCGCAGGCTTTGCCCTGTTTGCGACTCTATTGTTTTCCATCAACGATGGATTGATCAAATTTTTGGCTGGGGACTATGCGCTGCACCAGGTGGTGTTTATCCGGTCAGTGGCGGGCATAGTATTGCTGGGTTTGATTGTGATCCCCATGCGTGGTGGCTTCCATCAGGTGCGCACTGAACGTTTGGCGCTTCATGTTTTTCGCGGTCTTTGCGTGGTGTGGGCGAACTTGTTTTTCTATATGGCCTTGGCCGAATTGAAATTGGCGGAAGTGGTGGGCATTTTCTTTGTGGCCCCGTTTTTGATTTCGATTGGGTCAGTGGTGTTCTTGAAGGAACACGTGGGGCCCCAGCGCTGGGCGGCGATTGCCATCGGGTTTATTGGGGTGATGTTCATTGTGAAACCGGGCACAGACGCGTTCCGCGCGGTGGCCATCTTGCCGATTTTGGCAGCCGTGGGATATGCAGCTTTTCACTTGATGACCCGCAAGTTGGCCGCAACGGAAACGATTGTGGCCCTGACATTTTTCCCACCCCTGACATTTGTGATTGTCAGTTCCATCATCGGTTTGGCCCTGGGGCATGGCGCCTTTGACCAGGGCGACGGTGCATTGGGGTTTGTGACCCGGGCTTGGGTTTGGCCCAATCCCTGGGATTTTGGAATTATGGTTTTGATTGGTGTCGGCGTAACCTTTGGTGGCGCGGCCATCAGCCAGGCATATCGTACGTCTGAGGCAGCCCTGATCGCCCCGTTTGAATACCTTGCCTTGATATACGCAGCCGTGTTTGGCTGGTTGTTTTTTGACGAATGGCCTGACCCCATGGCGTGGGTGGGCATTGGAATTATATTGGCGTCAGGCATTTTTATGATCTGGCGAGAAGCGGTGAATGCGCAAGCACGGGTTGCACCGCCCAATTCCCCGCGCTAGCCCGTTACCCAACGGAGGTGCGCCATGGCGATTGAAGCAGTGATCTTTGATATTGGAAACGTGCTGATCGAATGGCAGCCGGAAAAATATTACGATCGTGTGTATGGCGAAGATCGGCGGCGGGCGCTGTTTGAAGCGGTGGATTTGCACGGCATGAATGAACAGGTGGATTTGGGGCACCCTTTCCAAGACACCATTTATGCCACTGCAGACGCCAACCCTGATTGGGCCACGGAAATTCGCGACTGGCACGATAAGTGGATTGAACTTGCCACTCCGCCCATATGGCATTCCGTCCGGTTGATGCGCACTTTGCGGCTGCACATGACACCCGTTTTTGCCCTCACGAATTTTGGCGTAGAAAATTATGCCTATGCCCAAACGCAGTATGACTTTTTGAACGAATTCGATCGTGAATATGTGTCTGGCCGCATGAAAATGACCAAACCAAATCCTTCGATCTTTGAAGCGGTGGAAGCGGACTGCGGTTTTGCGCCAGACCAATTGTTGTTCACCGATGACCGTGCAGACAACATTGCAGCCGCCGCCGCCCGGGGATGGCACACCCATTTGTTTGATGGACCACAGGGTTGGGCGGATCGGCTGGTGGCCGAAAACATTTTGACACCAAAGGAAGCAGCGTGATGCGGACGATTGGATTTGAACAGGGTGAAGCGGCCATGGACTGGCTGGGCCTGGTGGAGGCATTGAAAGCCGGACACCAATGCCCAAAAGCATCAGTGGAAGATTTGTTCTTATACCGTGGAGATGACACGGTGTTGTCACGGTCCGCATGGATTGACGGCATGGGGATGCTGACCAAAACCGCAACAATTTTCCCGAGCAATAAGGCGCAGGGCAATTCCATGATCGGGGGTGGCGTCATGTTGTTTGATGACACCAACGGAAGTTTGGCTGCGGTGATTGATTTTCATTTGATCACGAAGTGGAAAACCGCAGGGGACAGTTTGTTGGGGGCGTTGCTTTTGGCCCCTGCTGGGGCCCGCAATGTTTTGATTGTTGGGGCTGGAACGGTTGGCTTGTCTTTGGTGCAGGCTTTTTCTGCCGGATTCCCAGGCGCCAGTTTTTCCATATGGAACAGATCCCCCGAAGGCGCCGCGGACTTTGCCAAAGTGACCGGGGCCACCGTGGTGGATGATCTGGAAACCGGTGTGCGGGACGCAGATATTATCGTGACGGGCACAATGACCACCGACCCCATTATCAAAGGCGAATGGTTAAGCCCAGGCCAGCACTTGAACATGATCGGTGCCTATCGCCCCGATATGCGTGAAGCAGACGATGCCGCACTTTTGAAATCCCGGGTTTACGTGGACAGCTTTGACACAACCCTTGGCCACATCGGCGAACTGAAAATTCCATTAGAAGCCGGTGTAATCGGCAAAGACCACGTGTTGGCAGAATTCTATGACATGGAAAGCTTTGCCCGCACAGACGGCGACATTACCGTTTTTAAGAACGGCGGAGGCGCGCATTTGGACCTGATGACCGCGCGATATGTTTTGGATGCAGTGGGGCAGTAACTTTTTTCTGAAATTGATCACACATCTAAGTCATTGAAATAAAAAGATAAATAAAACTCTCTGAAAAAACTTCGAATAAATCCAAAAAAGTTTTGCTACGATGTCGAAAAAGACAATCGGGCCCCGTCCTAGGGGTATCGAAACGCAAAACAAAAGGGAGTTCTTTCGATGATCTTTGAAACCACACCACTATACGCTGTTCCAGTTGCGCTGATTTATTTGGTCCTTTGGATGAGAGTGACATCCATGCGGTCTGCTGATGGCGTTTCCATCGGGGACGGCAGCAATGAAGTGTTGTTGCAGCGTATTCGCCAACACGGGAACTGTATGGAATGGTCCTTCTTCGTGCTGATCTTGATGATCTTGGCCGAAGGCATGGGTGCCCCATCGATGTACCTGCACATTTCAGGCGCACTGCTTTTGATTGGCCGCATAGCCCACCCATTCGGTTTGAAAATCGGCAACGCAAGCCACCCGCTGCGGTATGTGGGCAATGGCACCAACATTTTGGCAGCGTTGAATGCGCTGGTCTGCTTGGTGGTGAATCTTCTGGCCTGAGCCAACACCATCTCAAACACACACTCGAAACACATGCTGGTGCGCCAGCACCACAAGGAATGAACCAATGAAATATATGTTTTTGATCTACAACGATGCATCTCGGTCCCCCAAGTTTGGGACACCTGAATTCGATGCAATGATGGGCGGGTTCTTCGCCGCAAATGAAAAGATGAAAGCTGATGGCGTGATGCTGGGTGGTGAAGGCTTGCAAGAGACGCATACAGCCACATCCCTGCGTATTAACGGTGGAAAAGTGGAAACCATGGACGGCCCCTTTGCCGAAACGCGCGAAACATTGGGGGGATACTATATCGTTGATGTTCCGGATTTGGACAAAGCCCTGGAATATGCAGCACTGATCCCATCTGCCGAATTTGGCACCATCGAGGTTCGTCCCTTGATGGACTACAATCCCGCAGGATAACGACAGATGACAACTGCCCCCAAAGCCATTGCTGTCACCAAGGCCCTGACCCGGGTCATGGCAGATGACAGGGGGCGGTTGCTGGCGGCCCTGGTCCGGAAATTCGGATCGTTCCAAGCCGCTGAAGACGCTTTGCAAGAAGCGGGCATCCAAGCGCTTAAACACTGGGGGCGTTCGGGAATTCCCGAAAACCCCCAAGGCTGGCTTCTAAAAGTGGCCGGACGCAAAGCAATCGATGCCATTCGCAAGGACACCACAACCCAAAACACCGCCAAATCCATTGCCGTGTTGCAGGAGGAGGTGACGGAGTATGAAGAAATGGACGCCATCCCCGACGAACGCCTGAGATTGATTTTCACCTGCTGCCATCCAGCGATCGAACATAAATCACGTGTGGCTTTGACCTTGCGCACAGTTTGCGGGCTAACCACCAAAATGATCGCTTCAGCATTTTTGGACGCGGAAGCCACCATGGGCCAAAGGATCAGCAGGGCCAAAACGCAAATCACGCAAAAAGGCATCGCTTTCGAAGTGCCCGAACCCCACCAATGGGACGCGCGGTTGGATACGGTGCTGACAACGCAGTACCTTATTTTCACCACCGGCTACACGCGCGAAGATGCATTGGGTGTAACCTTATGTGCTGAAGCCATTTATCTGACCCGGTTGTTGAACCAACTGCGGCCAGATGATCCGGAAATCGAAGGTGCCTTGGCGCTGATGGTATTGACCAACGCCCGCCGATCCGCCCGAATTGGGCCAGATGGGGTCATTGCCCCAACGCCTGATCAGGACAGGACCTTGTGGGACTTAGATGCCATTGCAGAAGGGCAAAGCCTTTTGGCCACCGCGATGTCGCGCGGCAAAGCTGGGCCTTTTCAAATCAAAGCCGCGATCTGTGATTGCCACCTGACCAAGGGCGGCCCGGACTGGCCTCAAATTGCATTGCTTTATGGGGCGCTTTGGGAATTTGAACCAACCCCCGTTGTGGCGCTAAATTGGTCCGTCGTGGCCGCCGAATTGGGATATGTGGACGAAGCCTGGCAACGGCTTTCTGGTTTGGCTGATCAATTGCGCGGATTCCAACCCTATCATGCTGCGGCCGCCAATGTGTTGGGCCGGCTGGGTCAGGTTGATGCAGCGCGTAACGAATATGACCTGGCAATTGCTGGTGCTGAAAACACGGCAGACCGGTTGTACCTGGAACGGGCAAAGGCGGCTTTGGTTTAAGCCGGTGCGGCCCCCAGGGGCCGTTCTTTCACCGGTAAATGCACAATGGCGCTGAACAGCCCAACACCAACACCGACCCACCAAACCGCCGTATAATCGCCAGTGACGTCATACATCCGCCCCCCCAACCAAACGCCAAGGAAACTGCCCAATTGGTGGGAAAAGAAAACAATGCCGTACAATGTGCCCATGTACCTTAAGCCATATATGTGCGCCACCAGGCCCGATGTCAGCGGCACAGTGGCCAACCACAGGGATCCCATCGCCACAGAAAACAAGATTACGCTGGTGGGGGTGATGGGGAACATGATGAACAGTGCGGCAATCACGGTACGGCCCAAGTATATGCCGGCTAGAAGGTATTTCTTTGAATATCGCTTGCCCAAATAGCCTGCCGCCAAGGTGCCAACGATATTGGCAAGACCGATCAAGCTGATGGCCAAGGCACCCAAAGCAGACGTGGTGGTGATGCCAATATTGTGGAGCGCACCACCAGGCAAAATTGGGCCACACAGTTCGGTCACAAACGCTGGGAAGTGGGCTGTGACAAATGCCAATTGATACCCGCACGAAAAGAAGCCCAAAAAGATCAGGGTATAGGACGGGTCTTTGAAAGCTTTGACCAAAACTTGGCCTATGCTTTCTTCCAGTTCCGCTTTTGACGCGGCGGGTTCAGCCTTCATGGCCGGCAGAACCATCAACGACAGCAGGATCGCGGCAGCAAAAACCATGAACACAGATTGCCATGGCATCAGTGTTAGCAGCCATTCTGCCACGGGTGCCCCGACAACTTGCCCAGCTGACCCGGCTGCGGTGGCGATGGCCAATGCCATGGACCGATTTTCATCGGACGCCGCGCGGCCCACAACCGCCAAGATCACACCAAACCCTGTGCCCGCGATTCCAAATCCCACCAACCATGCATAAGATTGATGGCCCAAGGGCGTAATGGAATACGACGATGCCACCAGTCCTGCAGCATACACAATCGCGCCTAAGATAATGGCTTTGCGGTCGGTCAGTTTTTCCGCAATGGCCCCGAAGATTGGTTGTCCAATGCCCCAAGCCAGGTTTTGAATGGCGATGGCCAAACTGAACTCTGCCCGCAACCACCCAAATTCTTCTGCCACAGGGATTTGGAACACCCCAAACGACGCGCGGACAGCGAAACTGATCAACATGATGAAACAGCCTGCCAGCAATACGGGGGTTATCAAAGGAGCACGGGTCATAGGGTTGAGCCTTACGGGTTTATCGGGTTGGGGCAAGGGCGTTGTGTCGAACCAAACCTGCGATGGATTGCGAATTGCGTTATTCACCGCTAGGGGCAGGGCATGAATTTGGTGGCAAAATATCAGGCCCTTGTGGCGGATGGGACGTTGCAAGCGGATGCTGCGCAATCCGTCGCGGTTGACGCGTTGGAACGTATTCGCGCCGCGTTGGTGGCCCCACCGGTTAAGGCGGGCTGGTTTTCCAAAAAACCTGAACAGACCAAAGGTTTGTATCTTTGGGGCGGCGTTGGGCGCGGCAAATCCATGGTGATGGATATGTTTGCAGATGCAGTGGGTCCATCCTGCCGCCGCGTGCATTTCCACGCATTCATGCAGGAAGTTCACGCCGGAATGGGTGCTGCCCGCAAACGTGGCGTTGATGATGCGCTTTTGCCTGTGGCGGAAGAATTGGCCGAAGGGGTGCGGTGTTTGGCGTTTGACGAAATGCAAATCACGGACATCACCGATGCCATGATTGTTGGGCGCTTGTTCGAAGCACTGATGGACCGGGGCGTTGTCATTGTGACCACATCAAACCGTATCCCGGATGATCTGTACAAAGACGGGCTGAACCGCGCGTTGTTTTTGCCGTTCATCGAACAGCTGAAAGCCAAGATGGTGGTGCATGAATTGGCCAGCGATCAGGATTATCGGTTGGATCGGTTGTCGGGGCGCAGGGTTTATTTCGCACCATTGGGCGCGCAGTCCACAGCAGCTTTGGATGGGCTTTGGCAAGATTTGGCGGGCGGGGCAGGGTCTGCATTGACCTTGGCCGTCAAAGGCCGCGACGTGGTGATCCCTGAATTCCGCAATGGGGTCGGCCGGATATCTTTTGATCAGCTGTGCGGCACGGCATTGGGTGCCGCGGATTACCTGGCCTTGGCGGATGCCGTTAAGGTTTTGATCTTGGACGATGTGCCATTGCTTGGCCCGGCAAATAATAACGAGGCCAAGCGGTTCGTCACTTTGATTGATGCACTGTACGAAGCGGGGGTTCAGTTTATTGCTTCCGCCGCTGCAGACCCAGAAGCGTTGTACCCCAAAGGGGCAGGCAGCTTTGAGTTTGAAAGAACAGCTTCCCGCCTGAGGGAGATGCAGGCGGAAAGCTGG
>JAHDCP010000026.1 GCA_020629775.1 Planktomarina sp. | reverse complement strand
TGGGCCAAGGCGCGAATATGGCCTTGTTGGATGCTGCGGCATTGGCGTGGGCCCTGGGTCATGGAACTGGCAACGACGCCCTTCGCGCATTTCGCCACGCGCGCAGGCGACACATCACCGTGTATCAGGCCATGAGCTGGGCCTTCACGCCGATGTATCAATCCGACAGCCGCATTCTTCCCTGGCTGCGCGATTGGGTGTTGTTTCCCGTGTCCCAAATCCCACCGACCCCCAGAATTCTGACGCGGCTGGTACGGGGAAATCTTGTTTCCCCCATGCGCGGCCCAAAAAAACCTTAGGTTTTGCTGTCAAACAGCCCGGTCAGTGATCTGCCCAATAAGGCCGTCACACTGGGGCGGGCCTGCGCGTTGAAGGGCAAGGGGCGACATACCTCCATCGCGGCCACGCCGACACGGGCGGTTAATGCCCCATTGACCAGCCCTTCGCCAAAACGGCGGCTCAGCTTGCCCAGTATGCCACCACCAGCCACCGATCCCAGCATATCATCCCCAAAAGACACTGCACCGGTTGCCACCAAATGCCCCATGACGGACCGGGCCAAACGCCAGCTGCCCAGGGTCCCACCGCGCCCACCGTACACTTCTGCGATTTCGCGGATCATGCGCAAATTTGCCGTCAGTGCGGCCACCACATCCGCCAGCGCCAAGGGCACCAAGGCGGTAACGGTTGCCACCTGCCGCGATGCGATTTCCACCCGTTTCACAGCGGCGGCATCCAACGGTTCCAACAGCGCGGTTTCCACTGCGTTCAGCAACCCGTCGGCGTCAAGAACGTCGCTTCGAAGATCATCCAACTTGGCCAAACCCCATTCCGCATCCGGCCTTCCACAGTAAAGTTTTTCTAAGTCGCGGGTCACGGCTTGGGCCGATTTCAAATCCTGATCTGCCATGGCCTGCACCGCGCGGGCTTGCACCTTGTCCACCCGTTTTAAACGCCGCAAGGCCATCCATTCACGCAACGCAACCAGCAACAAAACAAGCACAAACAACGCGATCAAGCCCGTTGCAATCAAACCAAGAACGGGGTTTCGGGCCAGCAGATCGTTGATCCAATTCCACGCCGCAACGGACAACATGAAGGTAAAAAGCGCGGCACCGATCCGCCAGACCCAACGCCCCAAACCACTGCGCGGCTGGCCCATCACCGATGCGGCGGCCACCACGGGTGTCGTGGTGGGCAACGTATCGTCAGGAACAGGCGGTGCTTGAACCGGGGAGACCTCGGGCGCTTCGTCCAGTTCCACAATCACAGGGCCGTTTTTCTTCTTCGTCATCTCATTCACCCCAGCTTGTCACCGATCAAAAATTGCAACGCTTTGTCCAATCGGATGTGCGGCGGACCTTCACCTGCACCCAATTCCATGGGCGGGGGAACAAAGCGCATGGCGGCAAAATCCCCATCAACCCATTCGTCCGCGCCGGCCCTGGCTTCTGCCAGCAACCCGGTGGGGGATGCCGGCAAGGCACCAGGGTAAAACGCTGTCGCTTTGCCGGTTTCCATCACGGTTCCCTGCACCGCAGGCAACCCTTCGCCCACTTCAGTTTCTGTGGTGGTGCGCAGCGCCGCAATGGCCATGGCAGTGGTCAGTGCCCCCTGGAAATTCGCCCGATCACGTGCCCCCAACGCCATGGCCTGCGCCAAGCTGGCCAAGGCGCCATGTTGGGAATGATGCAAATGGTCCGATTTGGTGGCCGCAAACAAAATGCGATCCACTCGTTTGCCCAACAAGATTTCGGACAACCAGCCATTCCGTCCTGGCCGGAACGCAGAAAGAATGTCCGCCATGGCATCTTCCAAATCTGCGACCGCACGGGGGCCGTGGGACAGTGCTTTTAACACATCCACAAGAACCACCTGCCGATCAATCTTGGAAAAATGATCTCGGAAAAACGGCTTCACCACCCGGGATTGGTACGCAGCATACCGCCGCGCCATTTCGCGCCGCAAACTGCCCCGCCCGGCCCCACCTTCTGGAAGGGGTGCAAAAGTCAGCGCAGGCGATCCCGCCAAATCGCCAGGCAGCAAAAACCGGCCCGGCGTACAATCTGCATACCCGTCTGCGCGGGCCGTCTGAAGGTAAGCCGCATAAAGGCCCGCCAATTTACCGGCCGTTACGTCATCGAACTTTTGACCAGGATCAACACCATCAAGGGCCGCGAGATAATCCGCAGCTTGGGTGCGATCTTGGGCTTTTCCCAACGCCTCAGCGGCCCAAGTGTCATAGTCTTTGTCCAGCAGCGCCAGATCCAACAGCCATTCACCCGGATAATCAATGATGTCCAAATGCACCGTGCGCGGCCCCGAAAATGTGCCGATAAAACCTGACGGCTGCACACGAAAAGACAACCGCAATTCACTGACGGTGTTTGTGCCTTCTGGCCATTTGGGAACGGGCCCCAACATTGCGTCCAGATGGGTTTCATAGTCGAACCGCGCAACGGTATCATCGGGTTGGGGCTGCAAATACGCGGCTTTGATGGCGCCCGTTGCCGCGGCGGCCAACTGGGGCATCCGGCCCCGATCCAACAAATTGGCCACCAATGACGTGATGAAAACGGTTTTGCCCGCGCGGGACAACCCGGTCACTCCTAAACGGATAACGGGGTCCGTAAACGGGGCGCTGACCAAATCTGTCACGCCTTCCACTGTTCTGCCAACTTGCGTTGCCACCGCAGATAAAACCATGTCGCCCCCATCCAGCGCCATCCGGGGCGCACGCACAAGACATAGGCGCGTTCCGCAAGGGTTCCTAGTCCCCTGGGGAAGCATGCAAGGGCTTTCCCCGCATAGACACGGACGCCACAAAGGGTTACGCCCCGGCCATGCCCCGATATGCCCTTAAAATCGAATACGACGGCGTTGGATATTCTGGTTGGCAGCGCCAAGCGGAAGCGCCAAGCGTTCAGGCCCAAGTGGAAACCGCATTGGCCATGCTTGAACCAAATCTGCCCAGCATCGCCGCGGCAGGACGCACCGACACGGGCGTGCACGCCCTGGGCCAAGTGGCGCAGTGCGACATGGCAAAGGATTGGCTTCCTGAACGGCTGATGGGGGCCTTGAATTACCATCTAAAGGGCAAACGCATTGCGATCGTGGATTGCGCGCACGTCAGCGATGATTGGCACGCACGCTTTTCCGCCTTGGGCCGCGCTTATGAATTCCGCCTGGTGGCGCGCCGTGCCCCCATGACCCACGACGCGGGAAAAGTTTGGCACATTCGCCACCCGCTGGATGCAAGTGCCATGCAAAAAGGTGCTGATTTTCTGATCGGACACCATGATTTTACAACGTTCAGATCCACGATGTGCCAAGCAAAAAGCCCGATGAAGTCGCTTGATTGTTTGGTGGTCAGCGAACACGCTTATCCTGGTGGAACAGAATATCGCTTTAACCTGGAAGCCCGTAGTTTTTTACACAACCAGGTCCGCAGCTTTGTTGGCACCTTGGAACGGGTTGGCGCTGGCGCTTGGGCACCAGAACGGGTCAAAGACGCTTTAGAAGCCAAAGACCGCGCCGCATGCGGACCGGTTTGCCAACCGCAAGGATTGTATTTCAAAAGCGTGAAATATCCCGTGGACCCGTTCGCCAACGATTAGTCGTTGTCGTTCAGGCCCGCCCCCGCGCCAGACAGTCGTGTTTCTTCCGTTTCGGGCACCAAAATCTTGGCCGCAAGCCGTTCCAAACTGTGCCAATGTTCATCGGAAATGTTGACCCGGGTTGCCACTGCAGAATGTTGGGATCCATCACCTTCAAGCCGCAATCCTTCGGGACATTCGGTGCAAGAAACACCGGCCTGCCCCGCGATACTTTTGGCGATAGCGACGCTTGTTGCCCCGTGCAAAACAAATGATCCCGCGCCCGCCAAAACAGCATCAGCCAACCCAGGAAGATCCCGCAGCACATGGGCATTGCGGACAACGTTTGCGGACACGTCCATTTTGCTGGGCAAAGGCGCGTTCAAAAGTTCGATCAGTTCCGCAAAAACATCAGCCGTTCCCTGGCACGACACGGCTTTCGCCACATCTTGCGCCTGGGCCAAAGGCAACCCCGCCCCGCGACAGGCCTTGAGCGTGATCATATGAATTTCGTTAGACGATCGGGACATAACTCAAAACACCGGCATCCATGTGTTGTCCACGGCCGTGCCTTCCGAAATCTCTTCCGCCAACGGACCGCCAGAAAACATCGTGATCCTGGTCCAAAGGCTGGATTTCGGATCAAATTTCGTGGCACCAAACATCGCCAATTTAAAACGCAACATGTCGATGGGTGCTGTGTCCGCGCAAATCAGGTTATCGCGGATTTCAGAATAGACATTCGACATCAATGCCTGAACACGGCGCGTGGCATCCCGGTGTTCAGGATGGTCCAGCAAGAACTTCCAAACAGGGCCCTGCTGCTGGCCCAAATCACACCGCAACTGCTGTACACGCCGCGCAACATCCAATGGCGATTCCAGATCTGATCCAGGGTCTGTGGCGCGCTGGCCCAATCGCGGTTCTTGCTTTGCTTCTGAAACGTACCAAAACTGTGCGATTGCGTCTGCCTGGGTGAAATCCATTTCGCAGACCGCAGGCCAATGTTCATTGATCCCGGCCAACAGATCCGCGCAGTCCATGGTGGCGTTCAATTCCGGATGAAACGGGTTGGCCAGACATTCGGCCAAGCCATCCACTGCATCGGGGAAAGATTCGGTCATCCAAGCCAGGGAAAGTTCTTCTACCTCAGCGCTCAGGTCACGCGACCGTTGCCAAATGGTGTGCAAAGCATCCGGGCTTTGAAGACCATCAACAGTCATATCCGATATCAGATTTTGCCAATGGCCACGCGTTTCAACAACGCTGGCTTGCGCCTTCGCGTCCGGCACGTTCCATTCTTCCAAATGCTGGGCAATGCGTTTGGCATTTGCCAGCAAATCCGCCGCCGCTGTTGGGGAAACCTCTTCTTGCCTCACACGGGCAAAGGCTGTTTCGCGGCAGGCCACCCAGCTGTGCAACAAAAGTGGATGGGACACCAAAAACGGCGCCATGCCCAAACCGGTTGAATTTCCGATCCCCAAAGTGCGCCGCAATTCAACAGGCAATGGGGCCCCAGACAAGTGTTCAATCAGGCGATGCGTGAAATGGCGGATCAACCATACCGTCAGCATTTCCGCCTGGAATGGGGCGTTCATGGCGGGCCGGTCCGCATAGGTGGCGCGGTCCGCCAAACCGAATTTTCCGTTGCCATACACGGCAGTCGTGCGCATCAAATAGCCGACTTTGCGAATTTCATCTTCGGGCAAAGGTTGCCCGGTGTTTTGCGCATCGATGATCGCATCGAACAAGCGAACAGATTTATTGGCCCGCGACAAACAAAGATCAGAAGGCCCAAACCGCCCGGCTTCTTGCAAGGGCGCATTCTTGCGAATGCGATCAACGTCTTGGGCGGAAGGGATACCATCAAACAAAACAAACGCAGCGTCCCATTTTTCTGCGATAACACGGTCGGTGCGGTCTTCCGGTGCCAAGGGTTGGGTAATGGCGATCAGGGAATAATCATTACCCCCAAATGCCACACTGAAAACGGCATGGCCAAACCCGGACCCATCCATATCCCAAACGGGTTCATCGACCGTTGGGCTTTCTTGGATCAACCTGCGCAACAGGATCCGCAGAAAGGACAACCGCGTTGGGAACGCCGCACCCATTTGGCACAGCCGCATGATACGATTGGGGTCGCGCAATGGCGTTTGTGAATGGATCACATCTTTCATAGCGGTTCAAAAGCGGTTTCAAAGAACCGCATCCAATTGTCACCCAAAACACCAGCCGTATCCCGGTTGGCAATGCCCGCGCCAGTCAGCCCATCTGCCAGACCCGGGAAATCCCGATTGTCTTTGAACCAGGATGGGGGCGCCGGGAAGGTTGCGGACAGATCTGGGTCTTTTTTCCAAGTGCCGTTGCGCATCCATTGCACAACACTGTCAGGTTGATCCTGACACAAATCTGATCCGATACCAAAGTGGTTTGGGCCGTATGTATCCATCAAACCTTTAACCATATTTGCGAAATCGGCCAAACTGCAGTCAGACCCATTGGCCAGATGATGGGGATACAACGAAAACCCCACCATGCCCCCTTTTTCCACCAAGGCGGCAATAACATCCGGCTTCAAATTTCGCGGCACATCGCGCCAGTTTTTGGGGTTAGCGTGGGTCACTGTCACGGGGCGTTTTGACCATTCAATTGTGTCCAAACACGTTTGATGGCTGGCATGGGACAGGTCGATAACCATGCCCACACGGTTCATTTCAGTGATTGCCTCGCGGCCAAAATCTGTCAGCCCACCGTCATGGCTTTCGAAACAGCCCGCCCCCAACAAAGACTGTTGATTGTAAGTCACCTGACAAAAGCGAATGCCCAGATTGTGCAACAGTTCAATCTGCGCAAGGTTGGTGCCGATGGGAAATGGGTTTTGCAGCCCAAACAAAATGGCGGTTTTGCCGTTCGCCTTCGCGTCATGAATATCTTTGACAGACGTTGCGCGGCAAATCAGGTCCGGACAGCGTTCGAACCAGCTGTTCCATGTTTGCAGGTTTTGCACCACGCCCGCGAAATCTTCATGATAGCCCACAGTTATATGAACTGCGTCCATTTGCGCTTCGCGCATTTGGAGAAACACCTGTGGTGAAGGAGCGACGTATTGCAAGCAATCAATGTACATGGGTGAAGTCTATCACCACAAGTCGCCTTCAAATCAAGCGATTAAGGCGACCTAAGACGCTTGATCTACGTCATGGGGGGTGGAAAAAACGCCTTCTAAAATTGCAGCAAAGTCCTTTGCCAATTCAGCGTTAACACTGTCTTCGCGAAAGCCCACATAACATGCGCGATTCCGCCAAAGACGGCGCTTGCTGGCCAATTGCAATGTGCCCGCAGAAATATGCGCGTCAAACAACGGGGCGATACCAACACCGATGCCGCGACCCGCCTTCAATGCACGCAAATAGCCGCCAAAACTGCTGTAAGGTTCTTTGGTAACACCGGGCAGCGGCAATTCAGGATCACGGCCCAAAAACGCAGACCAGTCCATGGCATGATCGGGATGCCCCAACGAAAGCAGGGGTTCATTGGTAAACCCATTTGCATCCAGGCCGCCTTCCGGAATGGGATAATCTGGCGCGCAAACCGCCACGACCTCTTCACCAAACAAGACTAAATTTCGATACCCATCGCGTGGGCGTTTTCCCAAGTAACAGATCACATCCGGGGCTTCAGACAGCGCGCCAGGAGCGACAAAATTGAAGCCACACGGCAAACTGCGCAACTTTGTGAGGTTTGGGCGCAACGCCGCAGCAATCCCCCAAACAGAAAATTCAATATTCAGTGTTGGTTGTCCGATGGGCGCAGAAGGCGTCTGCTTGGCGCGCTGCATTGAAGAAAGCGCCTGTTGTTGCATGTTCGCCGTCAGCCCAGAAACTTCATCGTATAAATCAACGCCTTCATCCGTCAGCCGGATGCGGCCACGGTCTTGGCTAAGCAATGGTACACCCACCAACCCTTCCAGGCGGGCCATTTGCTTGGCGACCAGTGTGTATGGCACAGCCATAAGCGCCGCTGCTTGTGTAATCGATTGTTGCTGCGCCACGTTCACAAAGGCAGCCAGTAAATAGGCGGGCAATTCCGGAGCTGGCGCTGAAACTGGCAAAACAGCCTTTTGTTGAACCTGTGTGTCTGACATGATCGACCCTCCTTTATTCAAGCCGTAAGTCGAACCACCTGCGCGCCGCCTTTCAATCGATGACCATATGCCAGCAGAAATTCTTCGATCCTGTCGGCAGTTTGGTCCATCGCATACTCAGCGCTGCTTCCCTTGGTGTCGCTTAACGCCCTGAGATATGCACTGAGATTGGTTAACGGTAAGAAAACATCAGAAAATGAATCTGAAATTATATCAGTATTTTCACTACCGAAGACTGCCGCCGCATCGCCCTGGGTCAATACCAAAGACATTTCCAAAGCCCCTGATGCCGATTGCGAAACGCGTAAATCCTCCAAAACCAATTGGTCCAACCGTTTGTAAAACCGGCGAAGCACAGGGTTTTGGCTTTCGATATTGCGCGCGGCGTTGGCCAAATCACGCAGAAAAACTGCCAAACCCGGGTAAAGCCCCTTATCTGCCGCATCGGCCGTCAAAAAGCGCGCTTCATGGATACTGCCGGGGCCACTGGCGGTCACTTTGGTGATCTGCGGTTGGTCCTTTTTGTCCCATTCTATCAGAATGGAAACGCCGGCGCTGTTCTTTACCAGCTCTTTCATTTTGCTCTCCTCAACATCTGGGGCAAGCCATGAAGAGCATAAGTTAACCGCTGATTAACAAACCTGTCCCACCGAGCCAGCATGGCGGGAAACCGCGCACTTTATTGCAAATTCAACAAAATTTGTTGCTTTCCAGCCGCAAAAAACCTGCAGGATACACCTGATATAGTGTACGCGTCGGACGAAACATCAACATGATGCGATTTCTGTTCCGCCCGGATATTCATGGCTTACGCCTCAGACTCGGGGGAACCGCAGCTTTTCAGCGGCCACTGTCCAATCCATATGATTGCGCACGTATTGGTGTGATGCATCCGATGGCGGATTGTAATCCCAGTGTTCTGACGCCCCTGCCTGCATCGCGGCGTTCAAGGCAAATCGGTTCTTTTGCGATGCCATCACGGTGGCACGCAGTGCAGCGGCATCCCACCGCGTGTCCACCTCTGCCCTAAATTCGGCGGAAAGCGATGCGTGGTCCGGGCTTTGCGCCAGATTTTGCGTTTCAAAGGGATCTTCAACAACATTGTACAATTGTGCTGGGTCGCTGTCGCAGTGAATGTATTTGAAATCACCGCGCCGGATCATGAAAACAGGATGGCCCGTCATTTCAGCGCAGTATTCGCCGACGGCCGTCGCGTCGGGATCAACTGCGCCGCCCGCTGCGGATGCCAAAGATTGACCATCCACGGGCATCCCGAACATGTCCGCATTGCCGCCGCCCCATTCCACCATGGTGGGCAACAGATCCACCAAAGAACACACCGTTGGGTTTGTGCCCTGCGCAACACCCGGCCCCGCCATAATCAGCGGCACGCGCGCAGAATGTTCAAAGAAGTTCATCTTATACCACAAACCTTTTTCCCCCAGCATATCGCCGTGGTCAGCTGTGATGATGATGATTGTATTGTCCAATTCACCCATTTCTTCGACAGTTTTGACCAAGGCACCAACCTTGCTGTCAAAGTAACTTACATTCGCATAATAGGCGCGGCGCGCCTGACGCACTTCTGCTTCGGTCAAGGGTTTGGTGTAAGCTTCAATTCCTTCCAAAACCCGTTTTCCAAACGGGTCTTCGGCGTATTCGGGATGGGCGGGCATATCGATGTCTGCATCATCATAAAGATTCCACCATTCAGGCCGGGCCACATATGGATCATGGGGATGAATAAAGCTGGCCACCATGCACCAAGGCTTGGTGGCATCGCGCCCATAATCAAACATTCGGCGTCGTGCCGCGAATTCCACTTCATCGTCATAATCGATTTGGAAGGTGGCCATGGCTTGGCCGCTTTCCTTGACGGTTTGCATGTTGTGATACCACTTATCGATCCGTTCATCGGCCCGTGTCCAATCCGGGGTCCAAGCAAAGTCCGAAGGGTAAATGTCCGTGGTAACCCTGTCTTCAAATCCGTGCATTTGATCGGGGCCCACGAAGTGCATCTTCCCGGACAAACATGTGCTGTATCCCAGAGACTTTAGATAATGTGCGAAGGTTGGGATGGATGCAGGGAATTCACTGGCATTATCATAAGCACCAATTTTGGAAATATGCTGCCCAGACATGAAGGAAAACCGCGACGGCGCGCACAATGGCGAATTGCAATAGGCCGCATCAAACCGCATGCCCCGTTTGGCCAGCGCATCGATGTTGGGGGTTTGGACCACGCCGTGCCCGTAAGCCCCGGTGAAATGCGGGGCCAATTGATCTGCCATGATAAGAAGTATGTTGGGCTGTGACATTGCGGGCGCTCCTGTTCGTTGCGCCCAGCTTATCACCCCCCCTCCGGCGCAGTGGTCTAACCGCGTCGAAAATTGGTAAAGTAACGAACCGCGTTTATCCTTCGCGCGCGGCGTTTACAGCTTGCTTCAATTCTTCTTCGTTCATGAAGCCGGGTCGTAAGTTGCCACCAACGATGAACGCGGGCGTTCCCGTAAAGCCCAATGTTCGGGCCAGTTGGTTGCTTTCATCAATATGCGCATCGACGGACATCGTTGCCATATCAGCCATCAGTTTATCAACATCCATCCCCAAATCGGTCGCAAGCTGCCTGACGGTTGCTTCGCTGGCGCGTCCCGCGCCGGTCATCAGGCCCCAATGGAATTCTTCGTATTTCCCTTGATTGCGCGCCGCCAAAGCGGCCCGGGCGGCAAACACACTGGCTTCCCCCAAAATCGGCCATTCACGCATGATCACGCGTACGTTCGGATCGCTGTCCAGCAGCGCTTTCAACGCAGGCCCAGAACGTCTGCAAAATCCACAGTTGTAGTCGAAAAACTCCACTACGGTGATGTCGCCGTCAGGATTTCCAAAAACCGGCGCTGTATTGTTGGCCTCCAGATTGGCGACGACTTGCGCTGCACCCGCATTTTTTTGATCACGTTCACGCTGCTCCAGGATGGCAACTGCTTCCAATATGATTTCTGGATTTTCCAAAATCGCTTCAAGGGCAAGTTCTTTGACTTCAACGTCAGTCCGTTCCGGTTCGTGAGAGGCGGCCATCATTGGCATCAGTGCCAAAAGTACGGTTGCAAGAAATAAACGCATTGAAGTCCCCTTTTGCGTGGCTTGCATTTGTGTGCCCCATCCAGGGTCACGATTCCAGAGAACGATTGCAGCCAACGCTCACTTTCTTGTGCTTGGCACACAAAAGACTGCGAAAACCTTAATGAAATTGAGGGATATGTTGACAAAATAGGTCCACCGCCGCAGGTCGATCTTGAAGCACATCATAGTTCCTCACCAAACCACTGACGGGTGACCAAACACAGGACCTCATTTCTTGACCAAATGCAGCGTTGTGATCCCTTACAAAGACCGAATTGATTTGTTGCGTTGGACGTTGCTTGCCTTGCAGCAACAAAACACCAAACGTTACTTTGAAGTCTTGGTGGTGGATGATGGGTCAGAAATTCAACCCCAGACCTTGCTGTCAAAATCGGACCTGCCGGCCAACATCACGTTTCTAAACCAAAACAACCAAGGCAGTGCCACGGCAAGAAACTCCGGCTGGCTGCAAGCCAAAGGCGAAATTGTGGTTTTCCTGGATTGCGATCAAATCACATTGCCAGACTTTGTAGAAAACCACTGTGCGTTGTTTGATGCTGTGGACCAACCCTTGCTGCAAATCGCCACCAGACGAAATTTGACCAACACGGCGAAAATTGACCTGGCCGATATGGGCAGTTTGAAATTTCTGCGCGATGAACGGATGCACTTTTTTCGAAACACTTCGTTTAACATGGGCAACCTTGAAACCGCGTGGCATCATTGTTTTTCCCACAACATATCAACCCAACGCGAAAATTTGATCCGCCATGGCGGCTTTGACAGCGGCTTTAAGGGCTGGGGTTTTGAAGATTGTGAAATTGGCTACAAGTTCAAAAAAGCTGGGGTCCCGCTGGTTTTGTCCCCCGGCCCCATCACGTTTCATCAGTTCCATGAACAACGGATGGATCTTGAAAAATTTGTGCTGTGGAAAGACAATCTTCACTACTTCATAAACAAACACCCCAGCGCCGAAGTGGATGCACAAAAGGTGCTGATCCCTGCCACCGATCCTGAAAATCACGCGGCGCCAAAATGGAAAACGGCCTTGCTGCAATTCGAAAACATTCTTCGATTGTCGCAGCAACGCCAATTGACGGATGCGGCCACCACACGATTGAAAATGCGCAGCTATGACGATTTGCGGTTTTTGGCTGACCGCAAAGAAACGTACCACACGATGGCGCTTGTGGATCGGACGGACTTTGGGATGATCGGCAAGGCGCAGTTGGACCCTGATCTTCGCGAAGTGCGACTGTTTTATTACTGAACTCAGATGGGGTGGATGGTGGCGTTACCTGGATTTGAACCAGGGACCTAACGATTATGAGTCGTTCGCTCTAACCAACTGAGCTATAACGCCACTGGCGCGTGACATAGGGGTGGCGCACATGCGCGTCAAGCAGAATCCCCGTTGCTTTTTGCCGAACCTTTGCCCAAGCCTGGGACATGGATATTATTACAGAACTGCAATCGATTTTGGGCCGCAAATATGTTGCGGTCGGGGATGACGCCACGCAATGGTCTTCCGACTGGATGGGCATTTATAAGTGGGTTCCGCTGGCGGTCGCCCGGCCCGCGAACGCACAAGATGTGTCCGATATTGTGAAAGCCTGTGCAAAGGCAAATATTCCGATGGTGCCCGTGGGGGGCAACACCGGTCTAACGGGGGCAACCCAAGCGCAAGATGCGGTGATGATCAGCTTGGATCGCATGAATGCCATCCGGTCCGTGAACGCTGAATCAATGGTGATTACCGTTGAAGCCGGGGCAATTTTACAAAATATCCACGAAGCGGCGGATGCAAAAGATTTGGTTTTTCCTTTGCTGTTCGGGGCCCGTGGATCTGCCATGATTGGCGGCAATCTGTCCACCAATGCTGGTGGTTCAAACGTGGTAAGATACGGCAACACCCGGGATTTGTGTCTGGGCCTTGAAATTGTTTTGGCAGACGGTCGAATCATGGATGTGATGACAGCCCTTCACAAGGACAACAGCGGCTTGAATTTAAAGCACCTGTTCATCGGTGCAGAAGGCACTTTGGGGATCATCACGGCGGCGACCTTAAAGTTATTTCCCAAACCCCTGGCATATGCCACCGCCATGATTGGATTGCGGGATTTGCGCGCGGCTTTGCCACTTTTGAACCAACTTCAACGCGAAACAGGGAATGGGGTGGAAGCGTTCGAATTCATGCCCCGCAGATATATCGAACGCCACATTGCCAAAGCGGAAGGTGCAGAACCTTTTGACGCCCCCCATGACGTGAATATCTTGGTGGAAATTGCCACAACGCGGGCCTCAGATCTGGAACAAACCGAAGATGGAACCCCCAAGCTGACGGCGATTTTAGAAACTGCTTTGGCGGACATGATTGAACGTGACACCGCCCAAGACGCGGTGATTGCCCAGAACGAAGATCAGCGGCGGGCCATGTGGAAACGTCGTGAACAGGCTGCGGAAATCACTTTGGGTGAACCGACATCCGTGGATACGGACGTTGCTGTTTCCTTGGAGAATGTCCCAAAATTCCTGGAATTGGTGTCACCCTTAGTGAAGGCGATTGATCCACAGGGCAGCGAATTTTATATCGCGCATCTGGGGGATGGGAATTTGCACTATACCTTCTTTGCCAGTTCAGGCGATTCACAGAACAAAACCAAAATCATGGAAGCAATCGAAGGTGTGGTCATGGATTTGGGCGGCAGTTTTTCTGCAGAACACGGGATTGGCACGTCCAAACTTGGCTCCATGTCGCGGCGCAAAAATCCGGTGGCACTGGACGTTATGAAAAAGATTAAGGCAGCATTGGACCCCAGTGATTTGATGAACCCAGGCAAGGTTTATCCGGACACGACCGATGGCTGAAGACTCCAATATCTTTTTGGTGGCCCCGCCAGGGTTGGAGCCATTCTTGCTGGAAGAAGCGAAGCAATACGGGTTTAAAAATCCTGTTCAAGAAACGGGTGGGGTTTCCATAACTGGGGACTTGGGCACCTTGGCGCAGGCCAATCTTAAACTGCGTGGTGCAACACGAGTTTTGCTGCGGATTGCAAGTTTCAGGGCGATGCATCTGGCCCAATTGGACAAACGCGCCCGGAAGGTCGATTGGGCGCAATGGCTGCGCCCAGACGCCGATGTTGGCGTTGAAAGTGTCTGCCGAAAGTCAAAGATTTATCATTCGAAAGCCGCAAGCCAGCGCATCGCGCAGGCCATCACCAAAACAGTGGGCGCACGCGTGACGAAAGACGCTGAATTGGTGATCAAAACCCGCATCGAAGATGACATGTGCACCATCAGCCTGGACACAAGCGGGGCGGCATTGCACCTGCGTGGCCTGAAGGGCAGCGTCGGCAAAGCACCCATCCGTGAAAACTTAGCCGCTTTGTGTTTGCGGGCCTGCGGGTATTCTGGAACTGAAACTGTTGTGGACCCGATGTGTGGATCAGGCACATTTGTCATCGAAGCCGCAGAAATTGCATTGAATCTTGCCCCGGGCCGCAAACGGTCTTTCGCGTACCAACAGCTGGCCAAGGGCACGGTGCCCCCGCGCCAAACCGAACGCCGCGAAACGGACCAACGATTTTTCGGCTATGACCGCGATGAAGGGGCCATCAAGAATGCTGTCAAAAATGCGCAGCTTGCTGAAGTTTCTGATCACGTGCTGTTTGCCAAGCAATCAGTGTCTGATCTGGCCCCACCGGAAACGGAACCAGGGTTGGTGATGGTGAACCCGCCTTACGGCACCCGGGTTGGGGACAGAAAGACACTGTTCGCGTTGTATGGCACCTTTGGCAATGTCATGCGTGATCGGTTCAAGGGATGGCGCGTGGGGATGGTGACATCAGATCCTGGCTTGGCAAAGGCATGTGGCCTGGACTGGCAAAAACCTATTTTGTTTGACAACGGCGGCATAACTGTTGGCCTGTATCGAACAAAAATCTGATGATTAATGCGCAGGAACCGTAACCGGATCCAGCAAGCTGCGCCCGCCATCCACCGTCAGAACTTCGCCCGTTACAAAGGACGAACTGTCTGAACACAAAAACTGCACCGCTTCTGCCACCTCTGATGGTCCCGCAATGCGGCCCTGGGGGGTTTGAGCGATGATCTGGTCTTGGTATTCTGGGTCCTCTTGCAACCGCGCTTCCAAACTGGCCGACATCACCGACCCAAAAGAAACCGCGTTCACCTTTATCCGGTCAGGCGCCAGCGCAACTGCCAAAGATCGGGTCATTTGATCCAACGCCGCAGACGCAATTGAATACGCCATCAATTCAGGGCGGGTGCGCTGTGCCGCAATAGAGCTGAGGTTAACGATCGCACCAATACAGGCGGCATCGCTGTCTTTGCCCTGTTTGATCATGCGGCGCGCCACCAATTGGGAAAGCTGCAAACTGGCGTGCAAATTCTGATCCAACATCAAGGCCATGCTGTCATCATCGGGATCCAAAGGGTCGGTCATGCGCACTTGCCGTGATGCATTCACCAAGATGTCCACACCATCGAACGCATCCAAAGTCGCGGACAGCAAATTGGCCAAGGTCAGTTTTTCGCGCAAATCGCCGGCGAACATACGCGCCGGTTTGTCGTCTTCATCGTGTTCTTCGCCAACTTCTTCGCGCAAGCGCGTTTCATCCATGTCAGCAAACATAACATTTGCCCCTTGGTTCATCAGGTGCCGCGCAATGGCAAGGCCCACGCCATTGGCAGCGCCCGTTACAATTGCGGTTTTCCCCGCCACAGAAAAAGACATGAGCGTCCCCGTGTTGCCGACTCAGACGTGCAGTATAATTGGAGTTTATCGCGGAAAACAGGCCCGAAGCACTTTGAACCCTTTGGTTCCAGGCAGTTCTTCAACTTCCCGAAAAGATGCTTTCAAATCAGCTTCGTAAGGTAAATGCCGGTTGGCCACCATCCAAAGGCGGCCGTTCTTTTTCAGACACCGCTGTGCCGCCCCAATGAACGATTTGCCCAAAGCCGTGGAGACATCCCGCCCAGAATGAAACGGTGGGTTCATGACAACATCGTCGTATTGGCCCTTCCAATGGGTGGCATCGGCCCAATGCACATTGACCCGCGGGTCGTTCAGGTTTTTCTCACAACACTGCGCCGCGCGGTAGTCCACTTCCACGCAGTCCAAATGATTGACAGAGCCACGCTGCAAAATGTCCTTCGACAAAAATCCCCAACCCGCCCCCAGATCAACCACAGCGGGGCCCAGTTTATCAGGCAATGCCTGACACAAGGCCACAGATCCTTCGTCTGCTTTTTCTGCCGAAAAGATGCCAGCACAGGTGACAAACCCTGCAACGGGTGAAAACGCGGCACTTTTCCAATCGTTCAAATCGACTGACTTGAACCAGAACATCCTGCCATGGGCTTTGGTCACCGAACCGATCACCGGTGTAATCTTCCGAACAGCCTTCAGGTGGCTTTCGATACCGTCTGTCTTTTGCCCATCCACCACCACCAAGTCGGCAGCACCGCAGGCTTGTGCAATCATTTCCTTTGTCCAAGCTTTGGACCGATGCACTTGCACAAACGCAATATCATATCGCCCGCCGTTAAATTCAGGGACCACGTCCCAGCCTTTTGCCGCAAGCTGATCCAAGTCCGCTTTATTGGATTGGATCGCCAAGCCTGAAATTCCAGCGGTATCTATGGATGACGTGTGGTTGAAAAAGATCGCGCGGCAGTCTGCGGGCACGTCCAGGCCGTCGCGCAAAGCGATGGAAAAACGCAGCGCCCTATTCCTTTTCCATGGTGCACTGCAACGGGTGCTGGTGCTGGCGCGCCAAATCCATGACTTGGGTTACTTTGGTTTCCGCGATTTCGTGGCTGTAAACACCCACCACGGCCAAGCCCTTCTTATGCACCGCAAGCATCAGATCGAAACTTTGCTGATGGTTCATGCCAAAAAACCGTTCCAACACGTGAACCACAAATTCCATGGGTGTGTAATCGTCGTTCAAAATCATCACCTTATACAAAGGTGGTTTTTTGGTTTTAGGACGCGTTTCGAGTTTAACAGCGATGTCACCGTCATCTTGGGGCGTGTCGGACAGATATACGTCAAAAGCCAATGTCGGCATCCTGATGGGCAAGGGTTTCAGTTTCAGTATGTTATATAAAGCCTCTGCCCCTCAAGAAAAGAGCGCAATGGCCTGTCGCGACCTCTTGGTCATTTTTCAAAAATTTCGGGGCCGTGTTTTTGCCTCAATTTCACTTCCTTTTTGACACGTTAGTTCTAAGTGCGGCTATCTTGTGCGTCCCCAAGGCCCAGGCACAACATCTGAACGTTGGCCGCCGCAAAATCGCCCCAATTGTTTTATTTTCCCAATGTTATCATTGTGTTAACTTCGTGTTTGACCAATTGGGGATCAACCCCAAAACCCTGAGCAGATGAGGCACCCAGACGTGATAAAGCGTCTTATTAATCACGCGCTATGCGCTGTGGCTGCACTTGCAGTACCGATGGCTGATTTGGCCAGCGCGGCCCCTTATGCTGCCCTGGTGATGGATGCCCGGACGGGCAAAGTGCTGCATGCGCGCAATGCTGACACACGGCTACACCCGGCATCGTTGACCAAAATGATGACTCTCTACATCGCTTTTGAAGCGATCGAACGGGGTGAGCTGAAGGCAACGTCGCGGGTAAAGATTTCCAAAAACGCTGCCGCTGAACCCCCTTCAAAACTGGGTTTGCGCGCCGGTTCGAACGTTCAGATGCGGTATTTGATCCGCGCATCAGCGGTGAAATCCGCCAACGATGCTGCAACCGCCATCGGCGAAGCAATTTCTGGATCAGAAGCTGCCTTCGCGCGCCGTATGACGCAAACCGCACGTGCCATGGGCATGAAGCGGACAACATTTAAAAATGCCCATGGCTTAACCAGCCAGGGCCACCTTTCCACCGCGCGGGATATGTCGATCCTGGGGCGGCACATGATTTATGACTATCAAGAATACTATCACCTGTTTTCACGTCAAAAAGTGGATGCAGGCATCAAAACAGTTTCCAATACCAACCGTCGACTTCTGAGCAATTACAGCGGCGCAGATGGCATTAAGACCGGATACACCCGCGCCGCTGGTTACAACCTTGTGGCATCTGCGGAACGGGGCCGTGAGCGGGTTATTGCAACTGTCTTTGGGGGCAAATCCACGGCAACGCGCAACGCACAGGTTGCAAAGCTGTTGGATATGGGGTTCAGCCGCGCACCCACTTGGGCCCGCGTGCGCAAACCCAAAAAACCACGCTATGTGGCACCGTCCAAGCGGAAAGCAACCGACACCAAGGTTGCCAAGTCCGTCCCTGCCCCCAAGGGGATTGAACAAGCAAAGACAAACAAGAAGCCACAAGCGCAAAAGCCCAGTGGCAAAATTGTCCGCACAGTGGTGGCACCGAAACGATCTATCCGTCCCGTTGCACGGGCCGTTCCACAGGCTGTTTTGGTGGCAAAAGTGGATGACAAGAACATCGACAAAGCCGTTCTTGAAGCAAACGCAACCGGCGAAGTGACTGAGATCCAGCCAACCTCTGCGGTTTTGGCAAAATCAATCACGCCTCGCGCCCGCCCCAAGGGATTGGTGCGCGTTGAAGAAGAAGTGAAAGTGGCCAGGGCTGTGGTACAGCCCATTGTCACGCCGCGGCCCCGCCCGGCAAAAACCCTTGCAAAACAAGCGCCTGCCAAAGAAACCAAAGCCGCCGTTCGTTTGGAAATTGTGCCACGGGCACAAACGAATGACGGTGCGGGATGGGCCATCACGTTGGGCAAGTACCCATCAAGATACCAAGCCGAACGCGTTTTGGTTCGCATGGCTTTGGCCGAAACCGGTACATTGGATGGCGCCAGCCGCTTGGTGAAAAAGCGCAGCAATGGATACGAAGCACTGTTCTTGGGCCTGAGCCGCGACAATGCAGATTTGGCATGCCGCAGGCTGACAGCCCAAAATTATACCTGTTTAACCATCGGACCGTCCTGACCCAAACGCCGCTTCTAGCAGCGTCTGGGTGTAAGGGTGCGTCGGCGCATCGAAGATTTGCTGCGCTGTTCCCTTTTCCACGATGTCACCGTTTTTCATAACAAGAACGTTGTGTGACAACGCGCGCACCACTTTCAAATCGTGGGAAATGAACAAATATCCCAATTTGTATCGATCCTGCAAAGCACGCAGCAGATCAACAATCTGGGACTGAACCGTTCGGTCCAACGCAGAGGTTGGTTCATCCAGCACCACCAATTTGGGCCGCAAAATCATTGCCCTGGCAATGGCAATCCGTTGGCGTTGCCCGCCGGAAAATTCGTGCGGGTACCTGTCCATCGCGTCTGTGTCCAACTCCACCTCAGCCAATATCTTGGCCACTTCTTCGCGCTGTTGGGCGCGCGATAAATTGGTATGGATTTCCAACCCTTCAGCGATGATTTCCGCCACAGACATTCTGGGGCTTAAGCTGCCGTAAGGATCTTGGAACACAATTTGCATGTCTTTGCGCAGTGGGCGCATGTTTTTGCGGTTCAAATTGTGGATGTCTTGGCCATTAAAGGAAATGCGGTTTTTGCTTTCGATCAAGCGCATGACCGCCAGTGCAAGGGACGTTTTGCCCGAACCGGATTCCCCCACCAGGCCCAAGGTCTCCCCTTCCCTGACGGAAATTGTGGCGTCGTTCACGGCCTTCACATGGCCCACAGTGCGGCGCAAAAGACCGCGTTTGATGGGGAACCAAACCCGCATGGCATCGGTTTCCACCAGGGTTTTGGCCCCGTCTGGCACGGGCTTAGGGCCGCCGATGGTGTCAGCCTCAATCAGCTTGCGCGTATACGCGTGGGCGGGTGCGTCAAAAACTTGCTCTGTCAGGCCCGTTTCCACCACTTCGCCGTCTTTCATCACGACAACACGATCTGCAATGCGCCGCACAACCCCCAAATCATGGGTGATGAACAGCAAAGACATGTCTTCTGTGCGCTTCAAATCAGCCAGCAAATCCAAAATCTGCGCTTCAATGGTCACGTCCAACGCGGTTGTCGGCTCATCTGCGATCAGCAGATCAGGACCATTGGCCAGCGCCATGGCGATCATCACCCGCTGACGTTGCCCGCCTGAAAGTTCATGCGGATAAGATTTTTTGCGCACCTCAGGATCGGGAATTCCCACTTTGCGCAGCAGTTCGACCACGCGGTCGTCTTTTTCCTTGCCCTGCAGCCCCTGGTGCAAAGACAGGCTTTCCCCCAACTGCTTTTCCAAAATGTGCAGTGGGTTCAGCGATGTCATGGGTTCTTGAAAGATAAAGCTGATGTCGTTGCCCCGAATGCGTTGCAACGTCTTTTCATCGGCCCCGACCATCTGTTCGCCATTGTACAAGATGGAGCCAGACACCTCAGCCGTGCCGTGCAACAGAGACACCGTTGACAATGCAGTGACCGATTTACCAGAACCGCTTTCCCCAACGATTGCCACCGTTTCACCGCGCTTCACGGCTAAATCAATGCCCTTTACCGCCGGTGTCACCGTGCCCGATTGGCGGAAGCCGACTTTCAGATCGCGTATTTCAAGGACGTTCATTGGTAGACCTTACGAGGATCAAACGCATCGCGGATGCCTTCGAATATGAACACAAGCAGCGACAGCATGATTGCGAAAACGAAAAACGCCGTGAACCCCAAGTGAAGTGCCTGCAGGTTTTCTTTTGCCTGGCGCGTCAATTCACCCAAGGACGGTTGCGACGTTGGCAAGCCGTATCCCAAGAAGTCCAAAGTGGCCAAGCCAGCGATGGCGCCTGTGATAATGAAGGGCAAAAACGTGACGGTGGCCACCATGGCGTTGGGCAAAATGTGCCGCATCATCACGGTCCAGTTCGACACGCCCAACGCTTGCGCTGCACGGACATATTCAAAGTTGCGGGCGCGAAAGAACTCTGCCCGGATCAGCCCCGTTAACGCCGGCCAGCCGAACAGAATTGACAGCCCCACCAAAAGCCAAAAGCTGCGCCCCAAAATGGCGGTCATGATGATGATCACATACAGGTTTGGAATGGCGCCAAAAATTTCCAGAAACCGCTGGAACAACAGATCAACCCAGCCGCCGAAATACCCCTGCACAGCGCCCGCAATCACGCCGATCACGGATGAAGCGGCGGTGACGATTAGGGCGAACAAAACAGACAACCGGAAACCATAGATCACCCGCGCCAGAACATCGCGCGTCGTGTCATCGGTTCCCAACCAATGAATTGAAATCGGTTTTGGCTCACGGGGTTCGGCCATTTGTTCAGCCGGTGTTTTGCTGCTGAGACCTAGATAATAGTTCATGTTTGATGTCACCGTTCGATACACATCGCTTTGGTCCAACAGATACCCGATATAGGAGGGCGAAGGCGCAGCCCGGCCAAGGTTGTTTGGCGTATCAAAACTGTAGGGAACGATGGGCCAAATGGTCCAACCGCGATCGATCTGCTGACCAGCGATTTCACCGTCTTGGGCATCTTCAATCAGTTCAACAGGGAAATCGAAGCAATCGATCGATCCGCCCGTTGCGATCAAACATTCAACTTCTTGTGTTCGGTAATTCGCTTCTGTCCGCAAATCACCCCCGAAGGCTTGTTCGGAATAAAAGTTGAAAATCGGCGTATAGTATTCACCCTGATATTTCACCAACAACGGCTTATCGTTGGCGATCAGTTCCGCAAACAGGCTGAGGCCGAACAGAATCCCAAAAATCCACAAAGACCAATACGCCCGGCGATTGGTGCGGAAATTTTGCCAACGGCGGCGATTAATAGGTGAAAGCGCCATCAGCCTCGCCCCTCAAAGTCAATGCGGGGGTCGATGAACACATACATCAAGTCCGAGATTATCCCCACCACCAGGAACAGCAAACTAAACGAAAACAACGTGCCAAACACCACCGCATAATCACGCTTGACCGTGGCTTCAAACCCCATGCGGCCCAATCCGTCCAGGCCAAACAGTGTCTCAATAATCAACGAACCCGCGAAGAAAATCCCCACAAACATGGCCGGAAATCCGGCGATGACAATCAACATGGCATTGCGGAAAACATGGCCGTACAAAACCCCACGTTCGGACAGGCCCTTGGCCTTGGCGGTGGTGACGTATTGTTTGTTGATTTCATCCAGGAATGAATTTTTGGTCAGCAAGGTCAGTGTCGCAAAACCGGAAATCGACAGGGCAATGGTGGGCAGGGTTATGTGCCACATATAATCCGCAACCTTACCCAGTGGGGTTAATTCATCAAAATCTTTCGATGTCAGGCCCTGCAACGGGAAAATCTGGTAATAGGAGCCGCCTGCGAACAGGATCAAAAGAAAGATCGCAAACAAGAACCCGGGGATCGCATACCCCACGATAATTGCGCCGCTGGTCCAAACATCAAATCGGCTGCCATCGCGGATCGCTTTGCGGATGCCCAAGGGGATCGACAACATATAAATCAGCAGCGTTGACCAAAGCCCAAGCGACAGTGAAACTGGCATTTTCTCCAAAACCATTTCCAAAACAGGGCGTGATTCAAAGTAACTTTCCCCGAAATCAAACTGCATGTAACGCCAGATCATATTTAAAAAGCGTTCAACGGGCGGCTTATCCAAGCCAAATTCTTTTTCCAGTTGGGCGATATATTCTTCGGGCAACCCGCGTGATCCCAGGTAACGTTCGCTGCCTGCGCCTGCAGCATCGTCGGGAATGCCCGCGTCACCCGTGCCTGAAATGGCCCCAAAGACATCGCCTTCGCCTTCCAGATCAGCCAAAATTTGTTCAATTGGGCCGCCAGGCACAAACTGCGTCAGGGCAAAATTCACCACCATCACCCCCAACAATGTGGGGATGATCAGCAGCAATCTTCGAAGAATATAGGCGCCCATGGATGTTACAGCGCGCCTGCAGCTTTCAAGGCCTCGGCCTTGTCCGCGTTATACCACCAGAAATCCAACTGCCCCAGGGCATGGGGTGGCAGCGGTGGGTGTTCGTACATGTCCCAATACGCCACGGTGTGCACGTCTTTGAACCATTGCATCACGGCAAAGCGCTTGGCGCGCAAAACGCGGTCCAGCGCTTTCACGGATGCATTCAAATCCGCAGTGGTTTCGGCCGCGATCACAACGTCCACCAGGGTGTCCACCGCAGGATCGGACAAGCCCATCAAATTGCGCGAAGATCCTTCCATCGCTTCGGTGGCAAACCACTGTTTCAATCCACTGGATGGTTCATAGGGCATGGTGATCACGTGGGTGGTCATGTCAAAATCGTATGACCGCGATCTTTCTTGTTCCTGTGCAGGATCAACCCGGTCCAACTTGGCATCAATGCCCAGTGCTTTCAGGTTTTCAACAAATGGGTTGATGATCCGGTCCCATGCGGTGGAACTTTCAAGGAATTCGATGGTCAGGACTTCACCGTCCTTGCGGCGCAAACCATCTTCGTCAGATGGCAGCCAACCGGCTTCATCCAACAAAGCAGATGCTTTGCGTAAATTGCGACGATCCAACTGGCGCGGGCCAGAACTGGCTGCCATCACGGCTTCATCGGTCAGAATGGACGCATCAAGATTGCCCTGATCAACGACCGATTGCAGAATTTCCAACTCCCGGCCTTGGGGCACGCCCTGGGCACCCAGGTCAGAATTGTCCCAAAATCCATTCACCCGTGCATACAGGTCATAGAACAACGCTTCGTTTGACCATTCAAAGTTGAACATCAACGCCACAGCTTCGCGCACGCGAATGTCTTGGAACTTTTCTTTGCGCAGATTGAACACAAACGCCTGACCAGGGGCTTTATTGCCGTTGGGCAGTTCGGTTTTGATCACATGCCCCTTTTCGATGGCATCAAAATCATACCCCGTGCCCCAAAGCCGGGACGTATTTTCAGACCTGAAGGTGTAGGACCCGACTTTGAAACCTTCAAACGCCAACTGACTGTCCCCAAAATACACAACGCGGATTTCATCGAAATTGTTTCGACCCACGTTAATGGGCAAATCCTTGCCCCAATACTCCGGGTTTCGGCGGTAAACGATTTCCGCATCGGGGCGGTGGCTGTCATACATATATGGGCCGGTGCCGGGTGGGGGCACTTTCCAAATCTGATCAATGCTCAGCTCATTTTCTTCGAAATATTTTTGGCTCATGGGTCCAATGATGGACGCCAAACCAATGCGGTCACGGACGGGGCTGTCGTCATTGAACGTATATTTGATCCGAAGATCATCCAACACTTCCACGTCTTTCACGAAAGATCCAAAAGCCGCCCGGAAAGACGGCAGCCCCTCTGCCATGAATTTATCGAATGCGAATTTGATATCGTGCGCCGTGGCCGGGGTGCCATCCGAAAACGCGATATTGGGGCGCAAATTGAAAATCACCCACGATATATCGGAGGGATATTCCAACGTTTCACACAGCAAACAATAGCTGGAATTGATGTCATCAGCGGTGGCCACCATAATGTCTTCAAACCCGCTGGACGCCAACGACGCGGCGTTGCCTTTGCGCGTAAATGGATTGAAGCTGTTAAACGGTGTGCGGGCCCATTGCGAGATAAAACCGCCCTTGGGCGCATCGGGGTTAACATAGTCCAAATGTTTGAAATCAGGGCCGTATTTCAAATCACCAAAGAACGAATACCCGTGGCTGACGGTTACGTTTTCATGGCTGTCGGAAAATGCAGCAGAGGCCACCAATGTGCCACCAGCCACAAGAAGACCGCCCAAAAAGAACTTCGTCAAAGAACTGATGGATTTTGCCTGTGCAACAGATTTTGCTTTATTCATGATCTCTCCCCTTATGTGACGGCCCCGGTGGGACTGTCACAAGATACTTAGTGCATTAACACCAGTTGTCTCAGGGAACGCAATAAACCTAAACCGTTTGTGAAAACAGCGTGCGGTCCATCTTTAAGGACACAAACGATTTATTCGGTCTGTGCGGCCAAATACGCAATCAGGTTGGCACGATCGGCTGGTTTGGCCAGCCCGTTGAAACCCATGGCAGTGCCAGGCGCCCAAGATTTTGGCTTTTCCAGGAAGCCGTCCAAGTTTTCTGGCGTCCAAACGTCAGCAACTTTGACCAACGCGCCGGAATAGGCAAATCCATCAACAGAAGAAATGTCACGCCCAACGACGGCCGCCAAATGTGGCCCAGTTCCGTTTTTGCCGGCTTCTAACCCGTGGCATGCTGCACATTTCTTAAAGACGCGTTCGCCCTTGGAAACATCCGCGCTGGCCAAAAGTTTTGCAAAATCTGGGCCATCAACCACTTCGGCCACCGCATCTTCCGCACCCGTATCAATGGTGTACGCTTGGTGGTGGTCATCGCCATGGTGGGCTGGGCTGTAAATCTTGCCCCCAATCCAATTCCCCAACACAAGAACGAGCATTGCACAGCACACACCCGCAACGATTTTATTGATTGTCATTGTGTCGATCATGACGCGGTCCATCTTTTGACGTTATACAAACGCTCTGTAGTCCTTTCACGGGCGGCATGGCAAGGTATACAAACCGCGACCAATCGCCTTTTTGGCAAATATTTTTGGGGAATCGACATGACAGCAAAAATAGCTTTTCAGGGCGAACTGGGCGCATACAGCCATGAAGCTTGCCGTGCCGCCCGCCCAAATCACGACCCCCTGCCCTGCGCATCCTTCGAAGATGTCTTCCAAGCGGTAAAGGATGGAACAGCTGAATTGGCCATGTTGCCGGTGGAAAACTCCACCTATGGCAGGGTGGCGGATATCCACCGTTTGTTGCCAGAAAGCGGTTTGCACATCGTAGATGAAGAATTCGTGCGCGTGCGGATCAGTCTGCTGGCGTTGCCAGGCGTCAGCTTAGACCAAATCAAGGTCGCGCGCGGGCATTTGGTGATTCTTCCCCAATGCCGTGGGTTTCTGGATGCCCATGGCATCCGCCCAGAAGCAGCCGCAGACAACGCCGGTGCCGCGGCCGATATCGTGGCGAACCAAGAAAGGGATGCTGCGGCTTTGGCATCCCAACTGGCCGCAGATACATATGGGATGGAGGTTCTGGCTTCTGACATTGAAGATCAGGGTCACAACACCACCCGGTTTTTGGTGATGTCCCCGCAAAAGGATGACAGCCGCCGGGCAGACCGCATGATCACCAGTTTTGTATTCCAGGTGCGCAACATACCCGCTGCGCTTTACAAAGCCATGGGCGGGTTCGCCACCAATGGGGTCAACATGACAAAATTGGAAAGCTACATGGTGGGGGGCACCTTCACCGCAACCCAATTCTACGCCGATGTAGAAGGCCACCCCGACGACGAAAATGTGGCTTTGGCCATGGAGGAGCTGGGCTTTTTCACTGATATGGTGCGCGTGTTGGGCACCTATCCCGCATCTGCAACGCGGGACGTTTGAAAATCACCGATTTTCAATGTCTTTGGCAAAGTTCGCCACGCGGTCTTTAAAACGCGATTTCAGCGTGCCTTGCGCCAGCTTAAGCGATTGAACCAAAACACGCGCAGGCAATGTTTTTGGGCGCATATCAACCCCGATTTTCATCCGGGTTTTGCCTTGTGACAAGGATCGCAATTCAACATCCAAATAGCCGTGGATGCCCGATGAAATGGCCGTGGCCTTCACCGTATCTGGAACAGCTAATTCTTCGATCGTGGCTTTGGCTTCACGTTGCCGCCCGCGGAAAGCAAAATTGATGTCCCACGCCATGCCCGGCGCTGGGTTTGGCAATTCGTCCAGCCGTTCGACCTTGGCCCCACGTTTTAGCAGCGTTTTTTCGAATTTTTCAAAATCGGAAACTGCCGCAAAAACCTTTTCGATGGGTGCATCGATATCTTGTTGGGTCGAAAGTTTCATGGTGCACTCCGGTTGCTAATGGTACGCGATTACGTCGATTGTTGCCTATATGTGGTTAATCTAGCCGATCTGCCAGCCATCTGGTCAACAAAAAGTGGGCGATTGCCCCCTTTCTTGCGGGTAAAACGGCGGAATTTCGCCCTTCGAACACTTCAACCATTTCTTCTTTGGTCATCCAGATCGCATCTTCGATCTCTTCTGGGTCGATTTTTATCTCGGTGGATGTGGCATGGCCGTGGCATCCCATCATCAAAGACGCAGGAAAAGGCCAGGGTTGACTGGCCAGATAATCCACCTGCCCAACCTTCACGCCGGTTTCCTCAAAAACCTCGCGCCGAACGGCGGCTTCCATGGTTTCGCCGGGTTCCATGAAACCAGCCAAACAAGAATACATCCCCTGCGGCCATCCAGGCGACCGGCCCAGCAGAACAGAATTGCCATGGGTGACCAGCATAATAACCACCGGATCGGTGCGCGGAAAATGGTGGCGCCCACATGATCCGCAGGTTCTTTGCCACCCGGCCTTGGCGACATGGGAAATTTCGCCGCATTTGCTGCAAAACGCATGAAATCGGTGCCATTCAAACACCCCGCGTGCGCTGGCCGCCAATTCGGCATCCCTTGGGGACAGGCGCGTCATATTTTGGCGCAATTCAACAAAGGCATGATCTTTTGGCAATGCCGGATGATGTTGGGCGGACGAATCCAAAAACGCATTCAGGGATTCGGGAACTTCGTCTGGAACCCACCCCGAAATATCAGCGGCAAAATACGGTGCGCCGTCTTCCGACACCCCAAGAAACATCAGGTCTTCTTTTTGATCTGCCAGAACGGAATGCGTTAATTCGACCTGGGCCAAAGCGGCCGGCCCACGTTCCGCCCCAACAAGACATGGCTTGCCGCGCCAAAACAAACACGTTCGCGCGGTCGCGGACCGCTGTAATTTTTCCTGGTCCTGTGGATTGCGCAAATGTGCTGCGCGTTCCAAGTTGGATCCACCAAAGGTAACGTCTTCTGCAAATTTCATGACGAACGGGATGACAGGCAACTTTGAATTTGTCCATCAACCGCTTGCATCACCGCACCGCCAAGCTTATCTGACGATTGAGAGGTTGGCGCGGGAAGGTGACTCGCCAACCTGGTCAGGTCCGGAAGGAAGC
>JAHDCP010000131.1 GCA_020629775.1 Planktomarina sp. | reverse complement strand
GGCACAAAGGCGCCATCTGCCGTGGGGGTTGGTGCTGCCCCCAGCAGTTTCTTCAAGAAATTCATACTGTATCCGTGGGTTAGATGTGACGCCCGCCCCCTGTCAGCAGCGGCGGGCATTTAGGTGGTCAGATCAGTCGATCAAAGTGACCATCGTTTCGCGCGATTTACGCACTTTCTTCATGGGCAACAGCCAATCCCCGGCTGGGTCGCGGTACCCCAAGGGCAACAACACAACGGACCGCAATCCACGATCCTCCAGCCCCAAGATTTGATCCACCGCTTGGGGATCGAACCCTTCCATGGGGGTGCTGTCCACTTCTTGTTCTGCGGCAGCCACCAACGCCACGCCCAGCGCGATATAGGCCTGGCGGGCCGCGTGGGAATGGTTTTTGTGTGCTTCGCGCGGCAGATAATTCTTCTTCAGATTTTCATAGTATTCCTTGGCCATAGGCAGATCACCGCGTTCTTGGGTCACCAGGTCAGTCACCGCATCAATCCGGTCAGCGGTGTAATTATCCCAGGCGGCGAACACCAAAAGATGCGACCCTTCGGTGATTTGCGCTTGGTTAAATGCCGCCCCTTGGATCTGGGCCAGCACGTCCTTGTTGGTGACCACAAATAATTCAAATGGCTGTGTTCCGCTGGATGTGGGGGCCATGCGGATGGCTTCCACAATGGCATCCACCTTTTCTTGGGGCACGGATTGCGCCGGGTCCATTTTCTTGGTGGCATATCGCCAATTCAATTGATCCAGCAGTGTCTTGTTTGTCATGGGGTGCAGCCTTTTGTGCGTTGGGAAAATCCCGGTATACTTTTGTTACTTACACACTATAAGGAACTTAAGGGGCCCCACAAGAAGGCACATTCTTGGGTTCAAGTCACATAAAGGGAACCACCATGTTGGATTGCGAACAATGCCCTGATTGCAGCCGGATCAATGGCGTGTTGTCGCGTGTCGGCGACCGTTGGAGCATGCTGGTGGTCATTTCATTGTCCCAGTATGGCACCTTACGATTCAATGAAATCAAGCGGAACTTGGGCATTTCACAACGGATGCTCAGCCTGACCCTCAAAGGTTTGGAACGGGACGGGTTAATCAACCGGACCCAATTCCCCACGATCCCCCCCAAGGTGGAATATTCCCTGACAGACTTGGGCCAGTCCTTCCAAGAACCCATGCGCGTTTTGGGACATTGGGCCCTGCAAAATTTGGCGGCCATTGACGACGCGCGGGATAAATACGACGCGGCACAAAAGTAAGCTGCCAAGCTGCGCGTCAAACCCAGCCGATTTTGAAAAACGCCCACCCTTTTTGAATCTTTCCGCCTGAATTTTGAAATCGGCGCGTTTTGGAATGCGCTTTGGTCGATCAATGGTCCACACCAACTTGGACCGCCCCATGACCGACGCACCACCCACCTTTATCACGCCAACACCCCAAGCCCCTGCCCTGCGCCCTTGGAAAGAACGTCTGGCCCAAACCCTGGGGTTTGAAGCCACCGGCTTGGTTATTTCGCTTCCGTTTTTGTCATTGTTCACCACCCAGGACACGGCGGAAAGCATTGCAGTACTGGTGGCTTTGACACTGGCTGTGATGGCCTGGTCCCCGCTGCACAACACTGTGTTTGATACTTTGGATCTGCGCTGTTCTGGCCGGGTGGCATCGGACCGGCCGCAGTTGTGGCGGGTGATCCATGCGATATCCCATGAAGTGTCGTCGATCTTGGTGTCCCTGCCGATCCTGATGATTGGGGCCGGCTTGGATTTTCAAACCGCCCTTTTCATCGACCTGGGCCTCAGCGTGATTTACGCCGCATGGGCCTGGGCATTCTTTTTGATCTGGGACCGCTGGCGTCCCATCCCCACCCCATCCATAAACGGAGAATTCCCATGAACATGCATCACCGCAGTGCCCAAGGCACGGAACAATTTGGCGTCCACATCATGATTGATGGCTACACCGCATCGGGTCCTTTCATGGTGGATCAAGATGCCTTGCACGGGTTGCTGTCCAAACTGCCCGGCGAAATGGGAATGCACCCCATCTGCGACCCGGTGGTGGTGTCTGTTGGGGCCAACTGCCACAAAGACCCAGGGGGTCTGTCGGGGTTTGTCATGATCGCCGAAAGCCACATCAGCTTTCACACCTTTCCCGCCCGTGGATTCGTGACCATTGACCTGTACACTTGCCAAACAGATGTGGATCGCGCTTGGGTGATTGACCGCCTAAAGGGCGCGTTCCGTTTGTATGACGCCGATGTGTACGTCCAAGATCGAGGCATGCGATACCCGTCCCAAAACCGGGACGCGCCGGCTGCCGTTTTGGCGTAGGGCTTTGGCGGTCAGCTGTACCTGGCCGCCAATCCCCAACAGATGAACAACCATCGTTGCGCAACTCCGACTGCTGTGCCACCAAAGCAGCATGGCAAAAGAACCCAAAAACACCACGTCGGATTTTATCATTATCGGGGGCGGTATCGCGGGCCTGTCCACTGGCGCGCGCTTGGCACCCTTTGGGTCTGTCACGGTGTTGGAAGCGGAAGATCAACTGGCGTATCACACCTCTGCCCGGTCCGCCGCATTGTATGAAAAGAACTATGGCGCGCCGGCAGTCTGTGCCCTCAGCCGTGCTGGCGAAACCTTTTACCAGGACAACAAAATTCTGTCGCCGCGCGGATTTCTTTTGTTGGGAACCACCGACACGACAGCTGAATTTCGCGCAGACTGCGAAGAACTGAACCTGTCCGAAATCGCGCTGCAAGATGCCCACGATATGGTGCCGATCATATCCCCCGCAGTCACCCACGCCGCCCACGGAACATCGGCCCAAGACATGGACACCGATCTGTTGATCCAAGGTTTTGTGAAAACAATTAACCAACACGACGGCCAAATTCTGACCAGCGCGGGTGCCACACATATCTCCCGACACCCCGCCGGCTGGGACGTTCAAACCCCGCACATCACTTTGCAGGCCAAAACCCTGATCAATGCAGCTGGCGCCTGGGGGGATCAGATAGCCGAAATGGCGGGCATTCCACCCATCGGATTAACGCCCCTGCGCCGGTCCGTGGCGCGGATTGCTGCCCCTGGCGGCCATGACGTCACGGATTGGCCCATCATGTTTGGCCCCGGTGAAACGTGGTATGCCAAACCGGATGCGGGCGCGATGATTGTGTCCCCCGCCAATGAAACCCCGTCCCAGCCCATGGATGCCTGGCCCGAAGACATGGAACTGGCAGAAGGTCTGGCCCGATACCAAGATCACGTCACGGTGCCCGTCACCAAACCCATTGCCACATGGGCGGGGCTGCGCACATTCGCCCCAGATCGAAATTTGGTCTTGGGCCGCGCGCCACAAGACCTAAATTTCGTGTGGTGTGTTGGCCAAGGGGGCTACGGTTTTCAAACCGCCGCAGGCGCAAGCCAACTTCTGGCAGATTTAATCTTCCACAGCGCCCCCAGCCTGGCCCCCCAATACGTCGCAGCACTGTCCCCGGACCGCTTCAACTGATTTTCACTTTGAGGAAAAATACCTTAGGTTTCCAAAGGACAACGTCCTTTGGCCCGCCCGGGCAGGGCACAGTCTCACGCGCGGGCCCCGCAGGGCCCGCACATTGGAATCACCCATCCACGCGGATATTGGCGTTTTTGCTGTCATAGGGGCTGTCTTCCACCACTTCGCAGTTCCACAGCTTATCCTGGATTTTGACCTGTAACTTGGTGCCTGGCACGGCCAAATCCGGCGTCACATACCCCATGCCAATGGATTTACCGAACACCACGGAATACCCGCCCGATGTCAGACGGCCAACCCGTGTGTCACCATTGTACAGAACCTCGCGGCCCCAAGGATCGGCATCTTCGGGTCCGTCCACCAAAAGTGTGCAACACTTCACGCGAACGCCCGTTTCTTCCAACTTATCCTTGCCGTAAAAGTCTTTGCCTAAATCCACAAAGCGCGGCAAATCGGCTTCCAACGGCGTGGCGTCGCGGCCCAATTCGGTGCCGAACGCACGGTAAGATTTTTCCAGCCGCAACCAGTTTTGCGCCCGTGCGCCCACCAGTTTAAGCCCGTGTTTTTCGCCGGCATCTGTCAGCAGGTTCCACAAGTACCGTGTGAATTCGATGGGGAAGTGCAGTTCCCACCCCAATTCACCAGTGTATGCCACACGCACCGCTTGGACCGGGCACATGCCCAGTTCAATGGACCGGGCAGAAAGCCACGGAAAGCGCTTGTTCGACAGGGCGGTTTCAGGATCTGCATCCCGAATGATGTCTTTCAACACATCGCGCGACTTTGGACCCGCAATCGCCAGAACGCCCCACTGTGTGGTGACGTCTTGCGCGTTGATCCGGCCAAATTCGGCTTCTTTGTCGGCGATGGCTTTGTACAGATAATCTTCGTCATAGGCATGCCACGCACCCGCAGACACCAGATAAAAGTCATCTTCAGCGATGCGCACGATGGTGTATTCGGTCCGCGTGGTCCCATGCGATGTCAGCGCATAGGTCAGGTTGATGCGCCCCACTTTCGGCAGCTTGTTACAGGTGAACCAATCCAAGAATGCCGCAGCGCCCGGGCCTGAAACCCGGTGTTTGGCGAATGCTGTGGCGTCGATCAGGCCCACGCCTTCGCGGATGGCCTTCGCCTCCTCCACCGCATATTGCCACCAACCGCCCCGGCGGAAAGACCGGGCGTCGTGGTCAAAATTGT
>JAHDCP010000130.1 GCA_020629775.1 Planktomarina sp. | reverse complement strand
CATATGGTTCAATCAGGCCAAGTGGGCAAAGTCCGCTTGGTGGTGGCCAACTTCAGCCACGGGCACCACGGCGACGCAGCAGATGCCGACAACCCCCGCGTACGTTGGCGTTACGATCCGTCTATGGCTGGCGTGTCTGGCCAATTTGCAGACTGCGGCATTCATGCCTTACACATGGCGTCCTTCATTGCCTGCGATGAAGTAGAGACATTATCAGCAGACTTTGCGTCCACGATCCCAAGCCGCGAATTGGAAGACGATGCGATGGTTAACTTCCGGATGGCAGGCGGCACGGTTGGGCGGCTTTGGACATCTTCGGTGGCCATTGGGCGCCAGCACGGTTTCGACATTCAAGTGTTCGGCGAAACTGGTGGCATGCGCTGGCGTTCAGAAGATCCCAACCAAGTGTATTACACCCCTGTAGGTGGGCGCACGCAGATCATGGAAAAAGGTGAAGCTTGTCTCAGCGATGAAGCAACCCGACTGTCCCGCGTTGCCATCGCACACCCAGAAGGTTTTCCGCTGGCTGTCGCTAACATCTATGTCGATTTGGCGGCGGCCATTCAGGGCAAACCCCACGGTGCGTTACCAACTGCAGAAGATGGTTTACGGTCAATGTCTGCGGTTCACCAAGCGGTGGCATCCGCCAAGGCAAATGGCGCATGGGTCAACGCAGTTCCAGATTTGTTAAAGTGAACTGCCGGCCCAACGCCATTGATTGAACAATAACATGGCCCCGATCGCGCGAATTGCACCGGGGCCATTTTGATTTTTGTTATCCTGAAATTGCTTGTTCAGTTTCTTTATCGAAGAAATGCAGCTGCTCTGGCTCAGCTGCCAGACCAACGGGCTTCCCTTTTTCAAAAGCATCCATTTGCGTGGATTTTGCAATGAACTCAGTTCCTGCCGCTGTCTTGCAGTGCACCAAAGCATATTCGCCTAAGTTTTCGATCAGGTCCGGTGTGGCCATGATCATCGCTTTTTTCTGTGGCACCGCAATCATGTGTTCAGGTCGCATCCCAACCACGCAATTAGATGTCGGTGCTTTAAGCGATGAGATGTTTTCCATTTCTTTTTGATCAAAGAAATTCATCTTTGGGCTTCCGATAAACTGCGCGACAAACATGTTCTTAGGATGATTGTACAATTCAATTGGCGATCCAACCTGTTCGATATTTCCGCCTCTCAAAACAACGATTTTGTCCGCCAAAGTCATGGCTTCAACTTGGTCATGGGTCACATAAATCATGGTTGTGCCCAAACGTTCGTGCAAACGTGCAATTTCAATGCGCGTTTGAACACGCAAAGCGGCGTCCAAATTGGACAAAGGTTCATCGAACAAGAATACTTCAGGTTCACGCACAATGGCACGGCCGATGGCGACCCGCTGTCTTTGTCCACCTGATAGAGCTTTGGGTGTTCGATCAAGCAAGGGCGTAATTTCCAAAATTTCTGCCGCACCGCGAACGCGCTGATCGATTTGATCTTTCGGCATCTTGGCCTGTTTCAAACCAAAACCCATGTTTTTGTAGACTGTCATATGCGGATACAAAGCATAGGTTTGGAACACCATCGCCACCCCCCTTTTGGCGGGTGCCACGTCGTTCACAACTGTATCTCCGATAGAGATGTTTCCGCCTGAAATTTCTTCCAGCCCAGCGATCATGCGCAAAAGAGTTGATTTACCGCACCCAGACGGGCCGACGAAAACAACGAATTCTCCATCTTCAATATCAAGATTGATATCTTCAATGACTTCAACATTGCCGTATGATTTTGCGACATTGCGCAGTGTTAGTCCTGCCATTTTGTTTCCATCCCTTTAATTGCATCCACAATTCCCGGCACAAACCCAGGGTAAAGTTGCGGCAAGTCACCCCATAAGTTTGGGTCACTTGCCAAATCTTCTTCAGCGCCGTCCGCAAGCATGGGATGCAACCGATCCCAAAACGGTTCGACATAATTAATTGAAGTGCGCCCGGCTGCGAATTTGCGTGCATAAACCACCCAAGAAGCAACGCAGTCGAAACCAGCCCGTGGCACCAGGCCTTGCTTTAAGCATGCCCGCAAAGTCGGGCGAATGAAGACAGCCATCTTTGAATACCCGTCCATACAAATCCGTTCGATCTGATCTGCAATGCCAGGGTTTTCAAAACGCCGCGCAATTTCTTTCAGGTATTCAGTTGTATCAAAGGGAATACCCGTGCCCAGGCCGGGCAAAACTTCACCCTCTTCCCATCGGTCAAAATGGGCACGCAACTCCGGATCGCGCATCGCTGTGTCGAAAGTCGAATGCCCGGCCAATGCGCCCAGATATGCCAATCCCGTATGACCGCCATTCAAAATTCGAATTTTCGCTTCTTCGTATGGTTCTACATCGGCAACAAATTGCGCGCCGACCCTTTCAAGGGAGGGCTTTGGTCCAGCAAAATCATCTGCGATGACCCATTGAATAAATTCTTCTGCGTGAACTGGCGAATTGCCAAACTTCGGGAACATTTGCCTAATTTCAGTTTTCAATTCTGGCGTGGTGCGTGGTGTAATCCGATCGACCATAGAGCAAGGGAATGTGACATTACCAGAAACCCAGTGGGCCAATTCTTCCTGACCCGCGGCTTTAAGATATGTTTGCAAAGCATTGTTCAACACTTTGCCATTGCTGCGAATGTTGTCACAGCACATGACTGTAATCGGAAGCCCCGTTGTTTCGGCACGCAGTTGTAAAGCCGCGGCCAAGAATGCGTAAATAGATCGTGGCGCACCACCACCCAATTCATCTGCGATGACAGGTGCAGACGTGTCCAGGTTCCAATCATCAGAAACATAATAGCCACTTTCCGTGACAGTCATGGACAGAATAGAAACACTGGGCAAAGCTACCAAAGCCAGTGCAGCTTGGCGATCTTTGGCGCCATCGACAAATTTCACGTGGGATCGAACAGTCCGAAATTCGAGAGTTCCATCCGTTGAGATTGACTTCAAAAGATACCCATCTTGAGCATCAGCAGCTCTTTCAAAGGCTTCTGATTCAGCATCGCGCAAATTTACTGCTGCGATACCCCAACCCAAATCCCCGGTTTTTTGCATGTAATCGTCAAAATAGACGGCTTGGTGGGCGCGATGGAATGCCCCATAGCCAACGTGTACGACGCCAATCTTACATGCATCTTGATCATATCCTGTCTGAAAGAATTTGGTGTCAGTCATTGATATGTACTCGTGTCGTTGAAAGCTCTGTTCGGATCAAATCGCGATAAGCTGATGGGGTCATTGCTTTCACTTTTAGAAAGTGACGGTTGAAATTTGCCAGGTTTCGAAAGCCGACCTCGTGACAAATCGTTGCAACTTTTTCGTCTGTCACTTGAAGCATTGAACAGGCCTGACCAACGCGCACTTTTGTGACGAATTCACTGAACCGTGTGCCTGTTAGTTTTTGAAAGTTCCGAGAAAATGCCGTTGGGCTGAGATGCGCGATCTCTGCCGCTTGTTCCAAACTAATGTCTTCCGCGAAATTTGTTGTGATGTGGTCTACGACATCCGCAATGCCAGACTTTCGCACCGTTAATTCTGTCACAGCGACATTGTGATCGGACAGTCGTTTCTGCTTGGGATGAGCCTTGACGGCGAGAAGAAAATTCAAAAAGCGAAGAATGCGTTCAGCACCTTGGGAGTCGCGGATTGTTTCCATGTGCATCCGCGATTGCGATATGTCGAAGTCCAAAAACTCGACCCCACCAACCGATCGTTTTAACAAATCGTCGAATTCTCGGAATTCGGGGAAGGCATCTTTCATCGCAGCAACGCTGTTGCTGTCGAATTGCACCAGCATATCGCGGGTGCCCGCAGGTGCATAATCGCCCACTTCATCGGTAACCCAATTATGCGGCAAATTGGGACCGGTTAAAAACAAGGCACCAGGTCCAAATGGACCGATATAATCCCCAACAAAGGCCTTTCCGTTGGTCGCCAGCAGCAGGTGCAATTCGTATTCTGGGTGGCTATGCCAGCGGCAAAGATCTGTCGGCCAGCCATGTTCCAAATACCGGATCGATTCTGAAGCGCGATCTACGAACTCGAATTCTGGGGTAACGATAGACATAAAGTTACCTCAAAACACTTCCGCCATCGACACAGATGGTCTGCGCAGTCATGTACTGCGATTGATTACTGGCCAAAAATACTGCCACTCTCGCCACATCGCGCGGCGCGCCCATGTAGCCCAAAGGAACAGCCTCCCCGACTTCACGTTTCTTTTGGCCTTTTGGCTTTCCCTCAAACTTTGCAAAAAGGCCATCCACGGTTTCCCACATCGGTGTGTCAATCACGCCGGGGGAAACTGCATTCACCCGGATTTTATGCGGGGCCAATGCCAAAGCGGCCGATTGCGTATAACTGATGACTGCCGCCTTCGTGGCGCAATAATGGGCAACAAGCGCTTCCCCACGATGCCCAGCTTGGCTGGACATGTTGATGATAGATCCGTGTTTCCCATGCTCTAGCATACTGGCCGCGCAAGTTTGCATAAGTGCATACATTGATCGGACGTTCAGCCCAAAAAGCCGGTCATATTGCGCCAGGTCCGCGTCCAAAACGGATCCCATGTCAAAAAGCGCTGCATTGTTTACCAAAACATCTGGATTGATTGACTCAATCCACTTTTGGCAGGCCTGCAGGCCTTGATCTGTCAGCAGATCGAAACCTTCATAGACAACTTCGAAATC
>JAHDCP010000129.1 GCA_020629775.1 Planktomarina sp. | reverse complement strand
GCGGCTTGGATGACGATGTTCTTTATGGGGACACAGGCTCTGACGTGCTGCGCGGTTGGGTTGGCAATGACAGCCTGTACGGCGGTACCGGCGCGGACAGTTTAGACGGCGGTGTCGGGGATGACTTGATGTCTGGCGGAGATGGCGATGATCGCTTCTTCGGCAGCATAGGTTCTGACATTCTTGCGGGCGACAACGGCGAAGATACGTTGGACGGCGGCAACGGCTCTGACACGCTTTTTGGCGGTGAAGGCAATGACATTGTTTCTGGCGGTGCTGGCAATGATAGCATGGTCGGTGGCCTTGGTTCAGATTATTTGCGCGGTTGGCGTGGTGATGATCAGATTTTTGGGCAATCGGGCGCGGATAGAATTGTTGGTAGTTCCGGTGACGATCAATTGTTTGGCGGTGCGGGATTTGACACCATCGAAGGTGGTGCTGGCAATGACACGGTTGCAGACGGGGAAGGCAGATCTTCCCTTTCTGGCAACGACGGGAACGACCTGATCGATGGGCGCGATAGAGTTGATTATGTCTTCAACGACGACCGGATTTCTGGCGGGGGCGGCGCTGACACGTTGATTGGTGATGGTGGGGATACCTTGTCAGGGCATTATCATTTCGGGCCGCTAAACGATTCTGCGACAGACACATTCATCGTCGATGCCGCTGACAGTGACGCGACAAATGTCAAAATTCGTGACTTCGTCATTGGCGAAGATGTGTTGGTCATTGATGCCAGCGACCACCCAGATGCAGCAAGTTTGACGTCGGCGGACATCACCACGGACACTGTGCCCAACGGTCACACCATCGTTTTGCTGGACGGCATCCGTGTCGCCACCGTGTTGGGCAATCTTGATGTGACCGCGGCGGATGTCAGTTTGGTGACGGGTTAATCCGTCACTTGGTGGATTTCCACGACGTTGCCCTCTGGATCGTAAAAGAAGATTTGGTGCCAACCCGCCACGGCGGTGTGGCCCCAATCTGAATATGGCACACCAGCATCGTCCAGGTTTTTGCACACTGCATTCATGTTTTGGGTGCGATACGCCACGTGCCCACGCGACACGGGATTGACCGTCTGGCCCGTTTTAAACCCGGCGTGGATGTCTTTTTGCGCCAAGTGCAGCTGGATCCGCCCGTCTGTCACAAAGGCCACATCGCCGGCGTATCCTTTGGTTTTGTCCAGTGTCGGAAGGCCGGTGTCTTCTGCGGCCAAACCCAAAACATCGGTGTAAAATGCGCGCATGCGATCAACATCTTCTGTCACCAGGTTGATGTGATGCAGCGCCAAATCAGCCATGGCTGTCTTTGAATTTGGCTTTTGCATCCGACGTTGCATCCGTTTGGTAATTTGCTTTCCATTCGGAAAACGGCATGCCGTAAAATGCTTCACGGCCTTCATCTTTGGACATATCAATGCCGCGGGCGTTTGCGGCCTCTTGGTACCAACGCGACAGGCAGTTCCTGCAAAACCCGGTTAAGTTCATCATATCGATATTCTGAACATCTTTGCGGTCTTCCATCAGGTGCTTTTGCAACCTTCTAAAAGCGGCAGCCTCAAGCTCTAGTTTTGTTTGTGCGTCCATGGGACCCTCCGATTTACAGGTAGCGTTTGACGTAGCTGGGGCCATGCATGTCAACGATTTCAACCGTTAAGCTTGGGCAGTTTGGCAGTTGGGCCAGCATCGCACCAAACACCGCTTCGCTGACTTCACGCTTGGCTTCGTTGGTGCGGCCTTCAAGCATTCGTACCGTGGCATGCACAAAATGATCACCGGTGCCGCCCGTATGGTTGGCGCAAAGGCGTGTTCGCACCTTTACGTCACTGGGGTTTGGGAACGTTGAACAACCGCATGCCGCGTCAAAAACGGCCTGACACAGGGCAGGCATATCGCCCTGGGTTGCATCCGTGTGTTCAAGAATAAGGTGGGGCATCAGTGGTCCTTCGTTTTGGCCAGGGCGGCGGTCAGGGCAGGGGCAAGCCGTTTGGCCCAAGCCGCCTGTGTGTCAGGGGTTTCTATCAAATCGTTGCGCACTTCCACCAGGGCGTTCAAGTGCCCGTGTTGCAGCGCATGCTTATCTACACTGTCGCCAGGCAGTTTCCCAACATAGGGTTCGTTAACCCCAACAGTCAGATCGCCATCCCCTTGCAAATGTTCAATCAACGGATGGGAAAGCCGCGTATCTTCGGCAAACAAAATCCCCACTTGCCACGGGCGTGCTGGCCTGTTTTGCAGCTGTGGCGTAAAGGAATGGATGGCCAATAAGGTGGGGCTTTCGCGTTCAGCCATTAATCTTGCCAATTGCTGATGATACGGGGTGTAAAGCTCGTCAATGCGGCGTTGGTGGGCTTGCGCGTCAAGCGGGTGATTTGCTGGGATGATTGTGCCATCATAAAGTTTCATCACCAGGGTGGGATCGTCCTGCCCGCGGTTTGGGTCGATCACCAAGCGGGAAAAGTTTGAAGCCACAACGGGGCTGTCCAGCAATGTCCCCAATTCCAACGCCAACCCCAAAGCCCCGATATCAAAGGCAATGTGGCGGTTCATATCTGAGGCAGGCAATCCCAAATCCCCATTTGCCACCCAGCCCGGGACATAGTTGGTGGCATGGTCTACAGTGATCACCCAAGGGCCAGGGCGCCCGGCACCGTGCAGAGAAAAAGGCGTTGTTTCATTCATATAGGGGCCATAGCGCAGTTGCCCCGCGAAAGGAATTGCGGCACAAGGATATACATGCTGATAGCGATAACAATGACAAGGACTCCTCACCCATGAGCCGTAAACGCAATGTAAAAATCGTCGCAACATTGGGCCCTTCGTCAGATGACTATGATATGATCCGGGCCTTGTTTGAAGCTGGGGCCGACGTGTTTCGGTTGAATATGTCCCATGGGGACCACGCAGAAATTGCGGCACGTCATGCGATTATCCGCAAAATTGAAGAAGACACGGGCCAACCCATAGCGATCCTCGCGGACTTGCAGGGGCCAAAGTTGCGCGTGGGTGCGTTCAAGAACGGCGAAGAAGAACTGTCCATCGGTGATAAATTTCGCTTCGATTTGTTGGACGAAGAAGGCGATGCCAAGCGGGTGACATTGCCCCACAAAGAAATTTTCCAAGCATTGGAAGCTGGGTCCACATTGTTGGTCAATGACGGCAAAATTCGCATGGAAGTGGATTCCTGCGGGCGGGACTTTGCAGATTGTACGGTGGTGGCAGGGGGCACCATCAGCAATCGCAAAGGTGTTAACGTGCCTGATGTTGTGTTGCCGTTGCGGGCCTTGTCCGAAAAAGACCGCAAAGATTTGGAATTTGTTTGCGAATTGGGTGTGGATTGGTTGGCACTCAGCTTTGTGCAACGCGTGGAAGATGTGTACGAGGCCCGGGCTTTGGCCAACGGTCGCGCAGCTGTTTTGTCCAAGATCGAAAAGCCCACAGCCGTGGAAAATTTTGATGAAATCCTGAAGGTCAGTGATGGCATCATGGTGGCGCGTGGCGATTTGGGGGTGGAATTGCCCGTGCAAGCTGTGCCGCCGATCCAAAAACAATTGGTGCGCAAATGCCGGGCTGCGGCCAAGCCAGTGATTGTGGCCACGCAGATGTTGGAAAGCATGATCGAAAGCCCGATGCCCACAAGGGCAGAAGTTTCGGACGTTTCAGGCGCCATCTATGAAGGCGCAGATGCCATTATGTTGTCGGCTGAATCTGCTGCGGGCGATTACCCCATTGAAGCCGTCACCACTATGAGCAACGTCGCCATAGAAGTGGAACGTGACCCAACATACCGCCGCGTGATTGAAGCCAGCCGCACAGCGGATCGTGCCACTGTGGCCGATGCGATCGTGGCCGCCGCACGCGAAATTGCGGAAACCACAGAAATCAAAGCCATCGCTTGTTTCACGGCATCCGGCACAACCGCCACATTGACTGCGCGTGAACGCCCGCGGGTGCCTATCATCGCTTTGACGTCAGAACGGGACACCGCCCGTCGGTTGTGCCTGACGTGGGGCACCCATTGTGTGATGACAGGGCCGGTAACTCGGTTTAAGATGTGTGTTGTCGCCGCTGTGCGGGCCGCCGTTGGGCAAGGCTATGCGGAAAAGACAGACCAAATCGCCGTCACTGCCGGCGTGCCGTTTAACCAAGCGGGCACCACGAACATTCTGCGCGTGGCCCCGTGCGAAGAACGGCTGATCTTTAAATCGGAGCCTGACACCTGATGGACCAAACCGCCGCAATTTACACCGTGATCGGTACATTATTATGCGGCTTTGGCCTGACCGGCTTGTTGGCATCGTCGATTGAGCGCCGATCCGTGCTTTTCCCATTGTTGATGATTGTCAGTGGCGTGGGATGCGGTTTTTACGCATATACTCTGCAACCAGAAACCCCATCCGCCCGTCTGCCTTTGGCATTCATTGAAGTTTTGGCGATGCTGACCCGGTAAACTGGGATTTGCGGCAATCAGGTGAAGAATTTTCTTGCCCTTGGACCACGATCCCCCTAGTACACGCCATCCGCACGTGTCCGGCTCAAGTGGCATGCCGAGTCGCGTGGAAACTCTGAACGATTTAGGAGAGACAAATGCCCAAGATGAAGACCAAGTCGAGCGCTAAGAAGCGCTTCAAGGTGACTGCCACCGGCAAGGTGATGGCAGGCCAAGCCGGTAAACGGCACGGTATGATCAAACGTACCCGCAAATTTATTCGTGACGCA
>JAHDCP010000128.1 GCA_020629775.1 Planktomarina sp. | reverse complement strand
TGACACATCGGAAATTGCCATGGCCCAAGCGGCGGCGGCTGATGTGCGGATCAAAGCAGGCGATGCGCCAGCCATGTGCGGCATTCCCATCGGAATGAAGGATCTGTTTTGCACCAAGGGCGTGAACAGCCAAGCCGCCAGCGCCATCTTGGACGGGTTCAAGCCCGAATATGAATCCACTGTCAGCGGCAAGTTGTTTGACGCGGGCGCTGTGATGGTGGGCAAGTTGAACATGGACGAATTCGCCATGGGTTCTTCCAATGAAACATCCACCTACGGCAATGTGGTGAACCCATGGAAAGTGGGCAGTGATGATCTGACCCCGGGTGGATCGTCCGGCGGATCATCGGCGGCTGTGGCCGCGCGGACGTGTTTGGGGGCCACCGGCACAGACACGGGCGGATCCATCCGCCAGCCTGCAGCATTCACTGGGATTACGGGGATTAAGCCAACTTACGGGCGGTGTTCGCGTTGGGGCATTGTGGCTTTTGCCTCGTCGTTGGATCAAGCGGGCCCCATGACACGTGATGTGCGCGATGCGGCCATCATGTTGGAAGCCATGTGCGGATACGATGCCAAAGACAGCACGTCTGCAAATATTGCTGTGCCAAACTTTGAAGCGGCCCTGACCGGGGACATCAAAGGCAAAACCATTGGCATTCCAAAGGAATACCGCATGGACGGTATGGCAGACGAAATTGAAAAGCTGTGGGCAGATGGCACCGCCATGTTGAAAGACGCGGGCGCCAAAATCGTGGACATTAGTTTGCCCCACACGAAATACGCGCTTCCCGCGTACTATGTTATTGCTCCAGCAGAAGCATCGTCCAACCTTGCGCGCTATGACGGGGTGCGCTTTGGCCACCGCGCCACGCTGGAAGCCGGTGATGGCATCACTGAAATGTATGAAAAGACCCGCGCCGAAGGGTTTGGCGCAGAGGTGCAGCGCCGGGTGATGATCGGGACATATGTTTTGTCGGCTGGTTTTTACGATGCTTATTACAACCGGGCGCGCCGGGTGCGAGCGTTGATCAAGCAAGACTTTGATCAAGTGTTCGCCCATGGGGTGGATGCCATTTTGACACCAGCCACACCGTCTTCTGCGTTTGAATTGGGCAAGGAAGTGTCTGACCCTGTTGAAATGTATCTCAACGACGTGTTCACCGTGACGGTGAACTTGGCGGGTTTGCCAGGGATTTCTGTACCAGCTGGTTTGGATGCCAAAGGATTGCCTTTGGGATTGCAGTTGATCGGCAAGCCTTGGGAAGAAGGGGATTTGCTGAACACGGCTTACGCCCTTGAAAAAGCCGCCGGATATTCTGCGCAACCCAAAACATGGTGGAAAACATAAGTCTGTTACAACTTTGAAAGATTGTTTTGCTGTCCTAGCTTTGCAGGATTTGTTCTTCTATAGACGTGAAAAAACAAGAGTTCGGGGTCGAGCCATGAAGTATATCGCATTGTTTTGCACAGGTTTGGTGTTGTCCGGGTGTGTGGTGGTGCCAAATGACGCCGCAAGCGCACGGCGCGACAAGGCCCTTGAAACGAACACCCGAGTGGCCCCGCCCGTGGCACCTGCACCCGTAGGTGCGCCGGTTGCAACCCCGGTTCAGCCGACTGTGACGCGGGTTCAACCGACGGTTACCACGGTTCAACCAACCGTAACCCCGGTTCAACCCACCGTAACTGTGCAAGGGCCAGTGCAAGCATCCCCTAGTAACCCCGCGCCGGTTATCGTTACGTCCCCCGCGGGCAACGCGGAAATTTCCGACGAACAAGATTTTGAAGCTGTGTCGGGACGTCAGACCATTGAAAGTGATGCGGAGCGGCTTGAAGCCAACCGCGCGCGGTACACGGTTATTCAGCCCACTGAACTTCCCACACGGGGGCAAACGCCCAACATTGTGGCCTATGCACTGAAAACCAATAACCCTGTTGGGGTCAGGTTGTATCGTCGGGTCTTAGGTAACAAAGGTCGCGCAGCACGGGCCTGTTCCAAATACGCCACCGCTGATTTGGCCCAACAGGCTTTCTTGGCCCGTGGCGGCCCTATTCGTGACACAAAAGGTTTGGACCCCGATGGCGATGGGTTCGCCTGCAGCTGGGATCCAACACCATTCCGCCGGTCGGTGCAGGGCTGATCTGGCACCCAAGCCCAAACTTCGGGCCGCGTAAGGGCGGCCTGCGGCCATCTTTGGTGGTGGTCCATTATACCGCCATGGACGGTGTTGATGCCGCACGTGACCGGTTATGCGATCCTGAATTTGAAGTGTCGGCGCATTATCTGATCGGTCAGGACGGCGGTGTCACCCAAATGGTGGCAGAAAACATGCGCGCGTGGCACGCAGGCGCAGGCGCATGGGGCGACATTAAGGATGTGAATTCCGCGTCCATCGGGATTGAGCTGTGCAATTGCGGGGATCATGCTTTTCCAGACGCGCAGATGACAGCACTTCAACAATTGCTTGCGGATATTCGCGAGCGCTGGGGCATTGCGGCGCACAGGGTTATTGGACATTCCGATATGGCCCCAGGGCGCAAACAAGACCCAGGACGGTACTTTCCTTGGCAGGATTTGGATAATGCCGGCGCAGCGGTGTTTCGCGGCGACGATGCGTCCGATGTGTTGCCCTTTGATGTGGCAGCCAAAACGTTTGGATATCCCGCGACGGCAGACAACGCGGATGCCGTCTTGGAAGCGTTTCGCCAACGCTTTCGTCCCGATGCCACGGGGCCTTTGGATGATGAAGACTGCAAAGTAATGTCGGACCTGGCGCAAACTTGGCCCGTTGACGCATACCTGCCAGGGGTATAGCGATCCGGTTGCGCGGGGGGCTGGGCGGTCGCGGCAGTGATGTCGAGGAAAGTCCGGACTCCCTGAAACAACGGTGCCGGGTAACACCCGGCGGGGGCAACCCCAGGGACAGCGCCACAGAGAACAGACTGCCGTGTATATTGCGGCACAGGTGAAACGGTGGGGTAAAAGCCCACCGCGGGACTGGCAACAGAACCGGCGACGGCAAGCCCCACCGGGAGCAATGCCAAATAGGGACCGCGTCGTGGTGTGTTTCACGCCCTGCAGGTCCGGGTTGGCAGCTAGATCCGTGAAGCAATTCACGGGCCAGATGAATGATCGCACAGGGGGGCGTTTGCCCCCTGGACAAGATCCGGCTTATAGGCCCCCCGCGCGTTTACACTTCGAACCGTTTATGAACTTGCGACACAATCCGTCCATCAGCCAATGTAACGCCATCTGTTTGCCCATGATCGATAAATCCCAAACCAGAATAATAGGCCAGGCCCGGCACGTTGTCTGTTCGGATGGTGGCATTAATGGTGGCAATGCCAGCAGATTGGGCCAGGGACTTGGTTTGCGCGAATAACCTTTGCCCCAATCCAAGCCCTTGGGCTTTGTGGTCAACAAAGCTGGCGATATCGCCCCAATTAGTTTTGTCCTCGTTGTGCGCTGCTGAGTGTTCTGACAAATGTTTAAGATATTGGTATCCAAGGATCTGACCATCGACGACCGCCACAACACAAGACACCAAACCGGCATAGGAAATAACTTTTTCCACCATCATGTCCGGGGTGAAGGGCACGGCCTGGGCCGTTGTGGTGCCTTCTGCCACCAGTGGGTTGATGATGTTGCACATGCTTTGCGCGTCTTCAGGGGTGGCTGGTCGTATCTTGATCATGAAACGTGCCCGTGTTGATGAGTTTTTGACGTTGGTTCAGTTTTTGGCGCTGCGCAACGGTTTGATTTACGGTTCTTTGCCAATCCCTGCCTTGTTTGCAGGTGAATCGGTTGACAGGGGCGGCAGCACAAGTAAAAGGCAAGCCTGAGATTGCACCGGCCCCCAGATGGGTCGCCCGTAGGAGAACGCCCATGGCGAAGCCAACCACAATTAAAATCCGTTTGAATTCCACAGCGGACACCGGCCACTTTTACGTGACCAAGAAGAACGCCCGTACAATGACGGAAAAAATGGTTGTGCGGAAGTACGACCCCGTTGCGCGCAAGCACGTCGAATACAAAGAAGGCAAAATCAAGTAAGCTTTGGCTTCTTTGGTTTGTGGAAAGGCCGCCCTTGGGGCGGCTTTTTTGTTTTACCGGGACGGCGCTGTTTGGGGCTTTGCCCCAATGCCGCCCCGCCCGCCGTCCCGCGGCCTTCGGCGGGAGTGTATTTGAACAAAAGAAAGGGACGGGGTTCATGCAACGCATTATGGTGATCGGTGCATCGGGTGGAGGGAAAAGCACGCTGGCGGGCCGACTTGCCAATGGGTTGGGCTTGCCGCTTCACCATTTGGATTCCATTCATTGGCAAGCCGGTTGGATTGAGATGGATCGGCGCCAGCGGGACCAGCGGTTTCTTGAAATTTACAGCCAGGACCAATGGGTGATTGACGGCAGTTATTCTTCCACTTGGCGTCAGCGCGCGGCGCGGGCCGATGTTGTGCTTTGGTTGCGCATTCCGGCGTGGAAACGGGTGTTGCGGGTGTTGTTGCGGTCTTGGCGGTACCGGGGGCAAAGTCGGCCAGATATGGGTGTTGACTGCCCGGAACGGTTCAACTGGGACACACTGTCATTTTTGTGGTTTGTGGCCACCAGCGCCAAAAGCCATCCGGCCAAGGTGGCAGAGCTTGTTGCGCCAACTGGGGTGCAGATTTTGGAGTTTCGAACCAATCAGCAGGCGGATTATTGGGCAGACAGTTTGGTCACAAAAAAGGCCGGGTCAGTGCCCGGCCTTTGACGTGATCTGTAGGGATCGTTTATTCAGATTGTCCCATGAACATCAGCAAGAATTGGAACATGTTCAGGAAGTCCAGGTACAGGTTCAACGCGCCGCTGATGGCGGATTTGTCCAGCCATTCCTGGTCGCCGTAATGGGCGTGGGCCAGGTATGTGTTCTTGATGTTCTGCGTGTCATAGGCGGTCAGACCTGCGAAGATCAGCACGCCGATGCCAGAGATGGCGAACATCAGGGCAGGGGACTGCAAGAACCAGTTCAGGATCATTGCCACCAGCAAGCCGATCACACCCATGATCAAGAAGCTGCCCCAACCAGAAATGTCTTTCTTCGTGGTGTAGCCCCACAGGGACAGGCCGGCGAATGCGATGGCTGTCACCAAGAA
>JAHDCP010000127.1 GCA_020629775.1 Planktomarina sp. | reverse complement strand
CACCCGAGGGAAACCTCATCCGTGCCCGGGTAGCTCAGGGGTAGAGCAGTGGATTGAAAATCCTCGTGTCGGTGGTTCGATTCCGCCCCTGGGCACCACTAAAACCCTCAAAATTTGATTTTGTTTATGCCGCTAAGAAATGTTTGGGCGAACTCAAAATCCTTTAAGTTTTTGAGTTGGCAGTGTTTATTCAGCGTGTTTCAGCGTCAAAAAGCGCAACCTGCGTTACACCATTTTTGATTTTGTACTGAATATTTGCCAAATAGGCTGCAATGAAGTGATTTTTCAAAGACAGATCGCTCATGCTTCGCCAAAACTGCCCGACAGACAGACGCTCAGCCTCATGGGCGGGCAGATAAACGTAATCTTTTCCGGGCTTTAGAATGATCTCTTCCTCAAAGTGGCTGTATTTGAAGAACAGTGTCGTTGGGGGCACCATAGGTACCACATCGGGACCGTTCGCGACGCGTGTTGAAACTGCCAAAACGTGGTTGGCAACGGGCTGTTCTGCAAATTTTGGCTGTCCAAACGTCACAACCCGCGCAATGCGGTATCCCGCATCATCCAGATAGGCTGCCAAAATGGCCGCGATCGCGGCCCCCAAGGAATGCCCCGTCAACTGCACGGGCAGGGATCGGTCCAAATGTGGCTGTATGTCCAGAAAAATGGCTTGGGCATCTTCCCGGAAGCCACGATGGATGCGCATGCCCAAGATTTGATCAGGGATCAAAGCCACCCGAAGATCTTCCAATACATTGGGTTTGTTTGCTGTGCCACGAATTGAGACAGTCTGCGATCCTTTGCGCCCGTCTTTTTCAATGAAATATTGAACGTTTTTAGATTCAATCGTGTGCACGCGGGTCATGTTTGGATAATCGTTCTCAATCTCTTTGGGCGTGTCATAGGCGGATTGGGCGCGCAGGGCGTAAAATTCCAATTCACGGAAATCGACTTGTTTTGGTTCGACATGCGATATTTCGTTAAACGTTTCTTCCGGCAATGGACTTGCACAGGCCGTTACAACCGCCAACACGAATGCGGCAGTAATTTTGTTTAAAAACAAGCGCCTGTGAGAAACGGTGGACATGTCAATTATCTTTCACGGAGTTGCCGGTGATGAAGAGATACGACTGTTCCACCAATTGCGTGACCACATCCAATTCGGCCATGTTTTGCGGCGAATAAATCATCACGAAGCCATCCCAACCTGCGCGTTTGTCTGCCCAAGGATGCGGTATGGCCCAACCGGCTGCAACAGCTTTTTGCGCCAGCCCTGGTTCAAGCGAGGCGTGCAAACTGCCATCGGGATGCATGTGGGCAAATTCCCTGCCGCCCACAATGGCGTTGGGGTTTGCAAGCGCCATATTTGAATCAAGTTGGAATCCAATTGCGCCGGGTAAAGACACCCGCGTTGGTCCAAGGGTCACCCCTGGAAATTTGGCCACGCGCTTGGCCAATTCAGCGGACAGTTCGGTTTTACCGGAAAAGCCAAGTTGTACGTGCGGCACACCCATGGTCGTCTGCGGGCGTTCTCCTTGCCGTTCAGGAAAGGTGAACGTTTGGGCGCTGGCCATCGAAGAAAAGCACAGGGCAAGAAAGCTAAGTGTCAATAATCGCATCATTTTTCCAATCATCTCAGTAACGGGGCGTTTTTGGCAAATCCTAGCAGTGGCCTTGCTGATCAGGGTGAAAACCCTGACGAGAACGGCGCTAGGGATATTTAGAGGGTGTTTCAGTCGAGATTTCAAGAAGCAGCCGTGTTTGTGGAAAACATCGAGCCACGAGACGAGAAATCAGGCCCCAGCATTTCGTTTGAACGCGCGCCGAAACTGGCGCGCGTTCTCTTTTGTCGTTTCGTTTAGCCGTTGTAAGCTTTGCTCACAGCATAGCTGTCTTCGAACCAGTTCCACAAAACCACTTTGCCATCGCGAACTTTTGCGCGCAGGGCGAAGGTGAAGTCACCGATTTCATTGCCGGTTTTGGTGGTGATGCCGTTCATATCACCAAAAATTGCAACGGTATCGCCGTGGGCAAATGCGTCTGTGTTTTCCCATTTGGTGGTTTGGAAGTTTTCACTGAAAACGCCAAGGAAGCCGAAAATCGCTTCTTTGCCTTCCCATGGGCCGATCCATGGCACGGAAGGATCCCCTTCGTTGTGCCAAACCATATCGTCCGCCATCAGGTCGGACATGGTTTGCATGTCACCACCGCCCATGGCCCCCATGAACGCCATTACGGTGTCAAAGGTTGCTTGGCTTTCATCATCCATAGATTGCGCATTGGCAGGTGTCAGGATTGCCATACCGGCCGCTGCCATGGTGGATGCTGCAAGAAGTTGTCGTCTATTCATCGTGATTTCCTTTCTTTTCTGAGGGTTATCTGCCTGAAAGCTGTTGCAGCGCCCCAGCCCAGTCTTCAACGTGGTGGGAGGCAACGATCTTGCCGTCTTCAACTTGGTGAATATCAATTGTCATGATGTCGAAGCTGCGGCCTTCACCGTCCACGCCAAAAAATGGTGCGACAGGTGTGCCAGTTGCGCGGCTGCGCACGGTGACGAAATCACCCGCGACGTGCATTTCTTGCACGGCCCAATTCAGATCAGGAATCAGCTTTGCGAAACCGCCAACTTGCCCCAAAAACGCTTCGCGTGATTTGTTTTTGCCGGAATAGTCCCCGATGCTTTCCCAATCGTCCGCAGTCGCGGCAACAAATGCAGCCGTTTCTTTTTCAGAGCCTGGGTTGCTGAGCAGGTCATAGAATGCCTGAACGGTTTCCTTGTTGTCGCCGAATGCGGCTGAACCCAAAGTACACAAAGCGACAACTGCCGTTGCAGACAGTCGGTTTGTCCAAGTGGCCGATAGTTTGTTCATTTCATTTCCTTACGTTTTCCAGTCGTTGCGTTGGCATGAAACCAACTTTTTGGGACCCTGCGTTGACAGCTTGGGTGTAGCGCCCAAAAGTGAGGGCAGTGGCCTTGGCAAAGGAAATAGAACATGAAAGTAGGATTCGCAACAAAATGTTCTATAAGGGGGCGTTATGAAAAAATCTGAAGACCCGCGCCTTGTGGCGACACGGAACACTGCATTGGATGCTGCGATTGAAATTCTGCGCATGGAAGGGGTGCTGGCCGTTACCCATGGGGCGGTCAGTGCGAAAACGGGTGTGTCGCGCAGCACCTTATATCGGCATTGGCCAGATATTGTTCAGTTGCGGAACGATGCGTTCAAACGGGCAGCAACGCCGCCTAAAATAGCGGCGAAAACCAATGGGCCATTGCACGCAGACCTAAGTTGGATGTTGGGCATTCTGATGTCCGCCTTGAATGAAACACAGTGGGGGCAAATCGCGCCGCAAGTTATGGCTGCGGCCGCCACAGACGATGATGCAAAGCTGGTAATAAACGACTTCATGAGCGAACGAATGGCGACTGTCAGGGCCGTTTTCGAAGCCGCAAATCAACGTGGGGAGTTGGCAGAAGGCGCCCCGATCGAAGGTCTGATCGAAACCGCAATTTCTGTGCCCTATTTTCGGAAAATTATCGCTGGCTTGCCGCTTGATCATGAATGGCTTGAAGGTCACGTCGATATGATTTGTGCACTGGCTTTGAAAAAATAGTTATTTAACAATGCTTTGGTCTTTGCCGAAGGCCATAAGGCGCGCCCGAACGGGGGACGCGCTTTTAGAAAATTTGGTGCTTTTCAGGACTTATGATTTGTCCAAAGTGCCGCCAGCTTTCATCCAGGCGCCGATGCCGCCTGTCATGTTGACGACAGGGCCAAGCCCCATGTCTTGGGCCACAATCGCAGCCATGGCAGAACGCCCACCTGAAGCACAATAAAACACGTAGGTTTTTGCTTGGTTGAACTCTGGCTTATGGGCCGGGCTTTCAGGATCTATGTGGAATTCCATCATGCCCCGGGACGAGGCGACTGCGCCGGGAATTGAGCCGGTTTTTGCTTGTTCCGTACCATCGCGCAGGTCCACAAAAACGTGGGTTTCGCTGCCAACCAAAACCATGGCGTCTTCCACGGAAATGGCTTCAACGCTGCTGAGGGCTTCTTTTACAATGGATTTGGCGGATTTGGTGATATTTTGTGCCATGGGCGCATGCCTTCATTAGAGGATTAGACGTTTCAAACCAGATGGTTATTCATATCTTGAGATCAAGACGGGGCTTCCAAAACGGGCGGAATAATTCGATCTTTGGGCAGCGGTTCATCACCACTTTCAAACCCGCATCTTCCGCCAATTTTGCAGCGGCATCGTCATAAACCCCGATTTGCCCCCACAAAACCTTGGCCCCGACAGCAATGGCTTTTTCCGCAAACCCATATAATTCTTCCTTGGGGCGAAAAACATCAACCATATCAATGGGTTTGTCGATTTCTTCCAAAGATCTATATACTTTCAATCCGCGAATTTCATGCAAGTTTGGGTTGGGGTTTACCGGCAAAATATCATATCCAATTTCGCTGAGTTGACGTAAAACGCCATAGCTAAATTTGGTCTTGTCAGCACTGGCCCCAACCATGGCGATGGTCTTCACCGAACCAAGGATATCCGCCAGATATTTGGGATCATAGTCATAGATGTGATCAACGTCAGCTTCAGGCATCTAAGCCTCCTTCGGGGACGCGATGTCCGCCTTCAATTCATGGGGTTTGAGCGGGTCCAAAAACGGGTTTCGGTACAGCTGATCATGGCTTTCCACGCCGATCTCTAGCGTGATGTCGCTGGTGGCGCGGGCAACGCAAAGGATCACATATCCGTTGTCGATCTGCCGGTTGTTCAGCGCCACCTGGCGACGTTGATCCACGGTTCCCGACGTCAGCTTGGCCGCGCAGGTGATGCACCCGCCATATTCGCAGCCATAGGGCAGATCCACGCCATGCGTGCGCAATTGTTCCAGCAAAGGACGGCGGTCGTTTACTGCGATGGTCGTGCCATCCCGATTGGCAAGGGTAACATTATGCGTTGTCATAACCAGATATCGCTTGTGCAATCACCGCCTGGGTACCGCGCTTCATGGCAACGCGAGGGGCCGTTCGGTTCTTTGCCAAAATCAACGATGAAGTCTTCGTTGATCTTCATACCGCCGTTCACCGGGTCACAGTCGATCTGCACCATCACCCCGCCCTTGGTGCGAATGTCTGGATAGAATTGG
>JAHDCP010000126.1 GCA_020629775.1 Planktomarina sp. | reverse complement strand
TCGAATTACTTGAACATTACCAAAAACTCTTCCTTGGCGATCGCCGTGGGGTACATGGATATCACCGGTACCTTGGGCGGTATCACCCTGTTGCAAACAGGGCGTGCCATTGAAGCTGTGTTGTTGCTGATGTTGTTCTATCTGACCGTGTCCTTGCTGACATCGTTTGTTCTGAACATCTTTAACAACCGCATGAAATTGCAGGAGCGCTGATATGGCTGATAATTCTGTATCTTTTGTCCGTCACGACACCATTCCACAATCACCGCCGCCTGCGTCTGAAGCGGGTGTGGTGAAGTGGTTGCGTGAAAACCTGTTTTCAACTTGGTTGAACGCGGCGCTGACGATTATCGCTGTTTACTTCCTGGTGCGGTTCGTAGGGTTTGCTTTCCCTTGGTTCGCCAACGGGGTTTGGGACGCAAACTCAATCAAAGAATGCCGCGATATTCTGGCCGCTGCCGGTAAAACCACTGGCGCGTGTTTTGCCGTATTGGTGGACCGCTGGGACCACTTGATGTTTGGGTTCACCTATCCAGCAGATGCATATTGGCGGCCAACTTTGGCCTTTGTATTGCTGATTGTTGCGATCTTGCCGGTGCTGTTTTCCAACGTCTTTTCGCGGAAAATGTTGATCCTGACAGCCCTTTACCCGTTCATCGCGTTTTGGCTGGTGTGGGGCGGGTCCATCTGGGTGCCTGTGTTCATCCTGGCAGCGATATTGGCCACTATGGCGGTCTTCCGTTTGGTGGAAGGTCTGGACTTGCAATCACGCTATATCCTAGCTGCGGTTGTTGGTCTTTTCGCCGCACTGGGCTTGGCTTACTTGCTGTATAATGGCGCCAAAGAGCTTTGGTTCATTTCGCAGTCTATTGGGACAGAAAGTACGTTCAACGCCATCGTCAGTGTTGTGTTCATGGCCTTGTCAGTCTTTACCTTCATCTTCTTCATCCCCATGGGCGTTTTCGTGGGGTATGCGATCTTTAACGACGCAGAAGGCGGTGGTTTGGTCACGATCGTCACGGCCATTGCGACGCTGTACTTGTTGCTGGCCTATGGTTTGGGCCCTGTTTCCAGCATCATCAACAGCATCATCCCGATCGAACTTCAGGCCGTGCCTTCCCGTGACATGGGCGGTTACATGCTGTCCCTGATTTTGGGAACGGTCTGCGTGTCACTGTCTATCCCGCTGGGCATCGCCTTAGCGTTGGGGCGGCAATCACACATGCCGCTGATCCGTGGCGTGTGCGTTGTATTTATCGAATTCATTCGGGGTGTGCCGCTGATTACGTTGTTGTTCGTGGCCAACGTGATGTTGTCATACTTTATGCCTCCGGGGTCCAACTTTGACCTGATCTTGCGCGTAATCATCATGATCACCATGTTCTCGTCTGCATATATCGCTGAGGTGATCCGGGGCGGTTTGGCCGCTTTGCCCAAAGGGCAGTATGAGGCGGCTGACAGCTTGGGGCTGAACTATACCCAAGCCACCCGTTTGATCATCCTGCCGCAAGCGTTGAAAATCTCCATTCCGGGGATCGTAAACGTGGCCGTTGGCTTGTTCAAAGATACGACGCTGGTGTCCATCATTTCGATGTTCGACATCGTTGGTATCATCCGGGGGCCAATCCAGAATTCGACCGATTGGATCAGCATTTACTGGGAAGTATATCTGTTCGCCGCAATGGTGTTCTTCATCGTTTGCTTCTCAATTTCCAAATATTCTCAGTGGCTTGAGCGTCAGCTAGCCACAGATCATCGCTAAGGGGAGGGCCGCAATCATGGCATCACAAGCCCAAATGACGGTTTCGGACGAGGTGGCAATCTCGATCCAGAAAATGAACAAATGGTACGGCACGTTCCATGTGCTGCGCGACATCGATTTGACCGTGCAACGTGGCGAGCGGATCGTGATTTGTGGACCTTCGGGTTCCGGCAAATCCACTTTGATCCGCTGCATCAACGCGCTGGAAGAACACCAGGCGGGTAGCATCGAAGTGGACGGAACATTGCTGTCCTCAGACTTGAAAAACATCGATAAAATTCGGTCAGAAGTTGGCATGTGCTTCCAGCACTTCAATTTGTTCCCGCACTTGTCGATATTGGACAACCTGACTTTGGCACCGATCTGGGTTCGTAAGACACCCAAGAAAGAAGCCGAAGAAGTGGCGATGCATTACCTGGAAAAGGTGAAAATCCCGGACCAGGCGAATAAGTTCCCAGGCCAGCTTTCGGGTGGTCAGCAACAGCGTGTGGCGATCGCCCGGTCGCTGTGCATGAAACCCCGGATCATGTTGTTTGACGAACCAACGTCGGCCCTGGACCCCGAGATGATCAAAGAGGTGTTGGACACCATGATCGAACTTGCGGAAGAAGGCATGACCATGTTGTGCGTGACCCACGAGATGGGCTTTGCCCGCCAAGTGGCCAACCGCGTGATCTTTATGGATGCGGGCCAAATTGTGGAACAGAATGAACCAGAGGAGTTCTTCAGCAACCCACAATCTGCACGGACGCAAGAGTTCTTGAGCCAGATTTTGGGCCACTAACGCACGCTGCGTAAAGATATTCGGGGAAGGGGCCTTTGAGGCCCCTTTTTCTTTTGCACAGCCGGTACACTGCGCGGTTGAAGTCTTTGACCGGCTCAAAGGTTAATTTCCGCTCAGATTTGATTGAGCGAAGGTTAAGTCAACACGTCCCGCGGAGTGATGAAATCAATCACCCTGCCACCGGCGGCCATGTCCAAAACGGTCGTGGCGCCGGTGGGGTAATCAAAGAAACGCGGGTGGTCTGGTGGGTCGGCAACAAGCCCATCCACAAGTTCTGCGATGCCCGGATTGTGCCCCACCACCAATAGCGTGTCGGCTTGGGTGCTTTTTATACGATCTAAAATGGTTTTCGGCTCTGCCAGATACAAGTCATCGTGGTGGCTTGCGGGGGTGTTAAGTGCCAAGCGACTGAATGTTTCTTGCGTGCGGCTGGCGGACGACACCAAAGCTTGCGTCGGCACATGGTGTTTGTTCCGCAGCCAATCCCCAAGGGCTTTGGCTGACTTTTGCCCACGCGCATTTAACGGGCGGTCTTCATCTGGCAAACCGGACGACCAGTCGGATTTACAGTGGCGCATGAGGATGAGTTTCATGGGGTGAGCTTACTTCAAAAACACCGACATGTGATAGCCCGATTGTTCGGGATCGCGACCATAAGATTGGCTGACCGGGCAGGCACGGCGGACAAGGCAACCTTTTTGCAAACAGTCTTGGCCTGCCTCAGTTTTCATAAACGCGTGGCACGTTGGCACATCGTACCCAGCCGGAGTCAGCGCCCCAACCGGACATGCGGTGGTGCAAGGGGCATCACAGGTGTTGCATGGTTTGACAGGCGCACCCCCAGGTTCGGTTTCAGCGTGCAGATCCACGTCATGGCCAAACACCAACGCCCCTCGATAACTGACCATCAGGCCAGCATCCGCATGCACCAACATCCCCACAGGGCTTTGCCATGCCGCACCACTGTCCAGCGGCAGTTGCAGGAAATTCCCCGCCTTCGCCCCAAATGGGAACAGGGGCTCTGCGCGCAATTCTGTGGCCATGGCGCTGATCACCCGTTCAGACCATCGGTCGACTGGGTCTTTACCACCGTCCTGCCATTCAGGGGTCGTTTGAAACATCGTCCAAAACCCGGGGCCTGAGGGGCCCAGCAGAACGGTGTTTCCGGCGATGCCCATGACCATCAGTTCATGGGGTCTGCAAAGGATTTCGATGTGGCCTTTCATTTCTTGAAAAACGGCAGGGCCAGCGACCACCCAAGCTTGGTGGGTGCTTCATCCTGCCATTCTAAACCGATGGTCATCTGGTCATGCCCCAACGCGGGCTGATCTGTGTATGTGCCAAACAGTCGGTCCCACCAAGACAGGGCAAAGCCATAATTCGTGTCATGTTCAGCCCGGTGCACCGAATGATGGACGCGGTGCATATCGGGGGTGACAATCACCATGCGAATGATCCGGTCTGCCCACAAAGGCAGCTTGATATTGGCGTGGTTGAACATGGCCGACCCATTCAACAAAACTTCAAATATGATCACCGCCCAGGCAGCGGGGCCCAAAAGGTACACAAGCCCGATTTTATACGCCATGGAAAACGCGATTTCGACGGGGTGGAACCGGATGGCGGTGCTGACGTCAATTTCCACGTCGGCATGATGCACCCGGTGAAAGCGCCACAGAAACGGAATTTTGTGGGTGATCAGATGCTGAAACCAGATACAGAAATCCAAGATCACAACGGCCAACGCAAATTCCAACCACAGGGGCAAGCCCGTGGCATTGAACAGGCCCCACCCATTGGCGGCGGCATCCACCGCAGCGGCCACGGCCACAAAGGGCATGACCACCGCGATCAGGTTCAGCGTGATGGTATCAATGATGACAAACGCCCAATTCGTGACCCACCGCTTGGCTTGGTATTGGCGCGGGCGGCGTGGCACCAGGCGTTCGATCAAAGCAAGGATTAGGAAAAGGCCAATAAAGACCGACAGGCGAAGGATGGTTTCATTGTTCATGGGGCAGGGGTAGCGCGAAGTAGGGGACTTGGAAAGTCAGAGGTTCGTGAGATTTCGTTGCAAAAAGTGCCAGCGTGCCGCAAGTTTCGCCCAACGACAAAGGACAATGCGATGGCCCACAACATCCAGCCCCACACACTCATTGCCCGCACATTTCACTGGGGCTTCATCTTGGTGTTCATTTACGCGATCTACAAACAGGTGGACGGGGTAGAGGCGCTGTCGGAACCCGGCCTGCTGCGGTTTGAGGTGATCTTCGCCATCGCGTTTCTGGCCTTGCTGGCGGCGCGGTTCGTGTACATGAAACTGACCCGCCCCACCGCGCTGCCCGACGACGCTCCAGCGCTTATCAAAACCTTGGCCCGCTTGGGGCACTTGGGCCTGTACGGCAGCGTCGGCCTGATTGCCGCATCGGGCCTGGTGGTGGGGGCGATTTATGCCGCGGACAGCACCGATGGCCCACTGATGGGCGCTGCTATCTTTGTGCACGAAACGTCCGTTACGTTAAGCTACATCATGATCGCCATCCACGTGGTAGCAGCGATTTATCACCGTGTGAAAGGCGACGGGATATGGTCGTCTATGGTGCCGGTTTTTAAGGAGAGGTGAGGG
>JAHDCP010000125.1:682-5180 GCA_020629775.1 Planktomarina sp. | reverse complement strand
CCGGGGCGTCAGCAGGGTGTTTTGCATGGCCACAGCGGTGGCCGTGTCGCTGTCATGCACCGATTGCGCTTCCTGGATGGCCAGGCTTTCTTCAACGGTTTCGGCGTCGGCGGTGTGTTTTGCATGCATGTTCACAGCGCCACCTCTTCGGTGAAGGAAAACTCACAAAGTTCTATGAATTCAAAACCGCCGGTCATGCGGGTCCACAGCCGTTCTACAGCCGACGCACGGGTGATGGTGGCTGTGCGGTCTTCGGACACCACTTCCCCAAAAGGGGCCATCACGGGGGGGCCCTGCACCAACACTTCATCACCGGGGTGGATAATGGCGCCGTTGTTCAATCGCACATGGGCGCTCAGCTCCTCAAACTTGTGGCTGACGCTGACTGTGCACGGGGCTGTCTCTGTCTCGCGGGTGAAAATTCCCATCGTCGTTTCCCTTCGTTGGTTATTGGTCCAACAGTGCCATCCACCGTTCGGTGTTGACGCTGCCAAACATGGTCAATTCTGCCTGCCAACCCGTTGACGGGTCTGTTATCTGCAGCCGACCATTTTCATAGTGTTTCAGCGTCACGGGCGGATTGTCCGTGATGCGGTGGCGCGATCTTTGGTGCGCCAGGGCCGACCGAATGGCCGACATAAAGCCACCGTTTTCGGCGGCAAAAATTTCTGATCCATCCAGCGCCGTCACGGCGATGGCATTTGCGTGGCCCGACAACACAAAAGTGCGTTCCGCCACCACGGTGGATGCTTTGGGTTGCCCCACTTTCGGGCGGTCCGTCAAAACGGCGATGCTGACCAACAGAACGCACCCCAAGATGAGTGCGCCCATGGCTTGCAACAAACGGCGCGGGATCAGTTCACGGCCTTCTTGGGCCATGTGTTCGCGGGCATCTGCGTCCATATAGAACTTCATGCCGGAACCCCTTCTGTGACCGGTGCTGCAACGATTTTTGGGTGCGACATCATGATTTCAGCAGCGTCCCCCAAATGGGCGGCCACGCTTTGGGCATCAGCCACACATCGCAACGCGGGTTGCGGGCGGTTGATGTGCCAAGGGCGATTGTGGGGCCACAGCATGAACAGCGACAGACGTTCCGGACTGTCCATTTCAAGAGTGATGGTCCCAGACCCGCCGCGCCCAATGGCCACATTCGCAGCTTTAACTTTGGTTAAGGGCAGGTTCAGGGTCATGGAAACGGCTGCACCGATGCGCATAACAACCCGGGCGGTGGTAATGGTGTAAAGCGTTGATTTCGCCTGCCACATGGCCACGCCGTACAAAACTGCGCTGACCACCAAGGCCAAAACCAGCAAAGGAACAGCCGTGCCCAAAGCTGCCCCCAACGGCATAACCGAGGCTGACGCCCCAATGCGCCAAACGATCAGCACAGCAAAATAGACCAAAACCCATTTCAGCCAAAGGGCATCAAACGCCAGTCGCCAAGCAACCGGGCGGCCTTGCCAAAGGATGGATTCCCCTGTGGGCAATTCTTCCGGCAAACCGGGAACTGGCTCTGTTTTGAAATCTGGATGTTCAGACATGGGCAGCCTCCTGAAAATTGGCCCCACGCGCGAACGTGGGACCGTCGATTGGTTTAGGAATACATGGCACCACCGCCGAACCAGGCAGTGATCTTTTCTTCTTCCAACAGGGTGACTTCCACGTCCGATTTGGACTGCGGAACGCCTGCAAAGCGGCTGGAATGCAAGGATCCCACCACAACAGCGCGTTCTTTCACGCGGGCCATGGGCATGGGCACCAAGCGTGTGCCTGACCCATCAGCCAGATCCACTTCCAAATAACGGATCAACGCCTCCGGCTTGTCGACCCACATGTCAGAAACAGTGCCCACAACGGACTTGTCTTTGCCCATAACTGGCATGCCGCGTGGATCCTGGCCAAAGCTGACCTGGAATTCCTTTGCGGTGCGCATGGGCACGATTTTCACGTGACCGTGGCCGTCCAGTTCTGGAACATCGCGGCGCGGGGCCCAGGATGCGGGGCCGACACCATCTTCCATGGCGTCACCAGTGGGGATGAACGGATATCCGTTCGCCCCGTTGCTGCGTTCCAGCGCCAGTTCACTGCGGCAGCCGCGTGCGTTTGATGGAACGGTCAACGTGCCGCGACCGTCACGCAAGGTGAATGTTTTGTCTGCAGGCAAGGGGAACGGCCCTTGGTTTGCAGCTGGGTTGCCATGCTCATCTTCCAGGGGATACCCTTCGCGCATGTTTTCAGTTTGCAGATAAAAGATCAGCCCCGCGAAAAAGAGCCAAAAGCCCCAGATCGCCAAACTGGCCAAATCAAAGTTTGCAAAGAAGCTTTCGCCAACCATAGTCTTGTCCTCCGTCTATGTCGGAAATTCGGCAAGTTGGATCTTGCCGGGTGTGTTTTCTGGATCCAACGGGCGCTTGAACGACAACCGCACAAGTGGCCCCAGAATGATGAGAGTTGCAAAAAGCAACAGGATTTCAATGTGATAGACCACGGTGTATCCCGTGGCCGGGTTGTTCAAGGCATCCCCAAGGCTGCCCATGGTGGCCAACCCACCCACCACGTCTTTGATGGCGCCGCCGGCGAAAATCGCCACACCAGCCGCCGTTGCTTGGCTTGCGCCCCAGGCCCCCAGGGCCAAACCTTGGCCTGCAACACCGCGTTGGGGCAGCGTCATGGCGGCTGTCAGGGTGGTGACGGCAAATAAGCCGGACCCAAGGCCAATGCCCCAGGCCCCCAAATAGAACAGGCTGGGCATCTGCATCGCGCCGGAAAAGATCACAGCGGAAAACGCCGCAACGCCAAACAAAATGCCCCGCGCGGCCATGCGCACGGGATCCTGCCCCTTGCCCAACCAAAACGCCGCCAAAATGAAACCGATCAAGGCGCCAAAGGCCCAGATGGCGGTTAAAACGGTGGTGGCTGCCACGGACAGGCCCAAGATTTCACCGCCATAAGGCTCCAACAGGACATCTTGCATGTTGAATGCCAAGGTTCCGGCAAAAATCACCGCCAGCAAACGACCAGCCTCGCCGCCAGAAATGTAGTTCTTCCAAGCTTCGCTGAATTTCGGTTGTGGCGCTTCGCGTTCGGCCTTGGACATGGGGGTCAGACGCTCTTGTTTCCAAAGCGCGATCAAATTGATGATCAATGTGGCAATTGCGGTGCCTTGCACGACTTTGATCAGGCGAATTTGGTCAAAATCCCGCAATAACCACCCGATCACGACGGCCGATATCCCCATCCCGATCAAGAACATGACGTAAAGCAAAGCCACCACGCGGTGGCGGGTTTCATCAGATGCGCGGTCAGCAGCCAGGGCCAACCCGGCTGTTTGCACCATGTGCAGGCCAAGCCCCGTCATGATGAATGCCAAAGCGGCCAAAACCTCGCCTGCCCAGGCGGGACCTTGCACTTGATCACCGGACAGAACGATCAGCGCGAATGGCATGATGGCCAAACCGCCCATCTGCCACAGCGACCCGAACCACAGATAAGGCACCCGTTTCCAACCCAACGCACTGCGATATGTATCAGACCGGAAGCCCAGCAACGCCCGGAACGGGGCAATCAGAACGGGCAGGGCAATCATGATGGCCACTATGATTGTGGGAACAGACAGTTCCACAATCATCACGCGGTTCAGCGTGCCCAGTAACATGACAGACGCCATGCCCACCGAGATTTGGAACAAAGACAACCGGAGAAGTTGGCGCAAAGGAAAGTCTTCCGATGCGGCGTCGGCAAAGGGCAGAACCTGGCTGCCCAATTGCTGCATTTGTTTACGCGTCAGGATCATGGGCGATACTCCAACGCTGTTGAAATGTAGAACCCGCTGGTGACGCGCTCCACCTCTTTCAAAGTTCCAGGCAGCTTGGCGTCCCGCATCTGATGGGCCAATCCAGCCACGGATTGCGGCACCATCACAGGGGATTTGTCGCCGCGCGGGAACAATTTCCCAGCCCGCCACATCATCATCAACAAAGGTGTTTTTGGGGCCACGGTAAAGGCTATGGTTTGCGCGCGTTGGCCCATTTCGGCCAATGTCGTGGCCAAATCTGAAGGGGTGTAATAAATCATGCTGTCCATGGCGATGGCATGGTCAAATGCGCCGTGGTTCGCTGTCATGTCCCCTGCTTTGAATTCGATCAGCCCACGCAATTCCCGCGGGCATCTTTTTTCAGCGATGTCGATCAAGGCGGGCGATATATCGATGCCAACAACTTGGGCCCCGCGTTTGGCCAATTCCACAGACAAAGCGCCCGTCCCGCAGCCGGCATCCAAAATGCGTTTGCCGGTCAGATCATTGGGCAGGGTCGATAACAAAACATCGCGCATCCTGTCACGACCTGCGCGCACAGTTGCCCGTATTCCAGAAACCGGCGCATCCGACGTCAAGCGTTCCCAAGTTTTGGTCGCGGTGCGATCGAAATAGCGTTCAACCCGTTCCCGGGTGGCCACATATGTTTGTGTCTGGCTCAATCGAAGCCCAACAATTCAA
>JAHDCP010000125.1:0-646 GCA_020629775.1 Planktomarina sp. | reverse complement strand
TGGGCCAGCCGCACATATTCTGCCCGGCAGCGCACGATGTCTTCTTCATCGGGCATTTCAAACAGGGTTTTCTTTTTCAAACGACTGCGGCGAATGGCATCCACGGCGGGCATGTGCGCAATGCGGTTGAACCCCACCACGTCACAGAATTTGTCCACTTCTTCCGTGGTTTCTGACCGGTTGGCGATGCATCCCGCCAGCCGCACGTTGTAGTTCTTTGATTTCGCTTGAACCGCGGCGATGATGCGGTTCATGGCGTAAATGCTGTCAAAATCGTTGGCGGTGACAATCACGGCGCGGTCGGCGTGCTGCAAAGGTGCGGCAAAGCCCCCGCACACCACGTCGCCCAACACGTCAAACAACACCACGTCGGTGTCTTCCAACAGATGGTGTTGCTTCAACAGCTTTACCGTTTGCCCCACGACATATCCGCCGCAACCCGTGCCCGCAGGGGGACCGCCAGCTTCCACGCACATCACCCCGTTGAATCCTTCGGTGACAAAGTCTTCGGGGCGCAATTCTTCGGCGTGGAAATCCACTTCTTTCAGAATATCAATCACGGTGGGCTGCAAATGCCCGGTTAAGGTGAACGTGCTGTCGTGCTTGGGGTCACAGCCGATTTGCAAAACCCGCTTGCCCAACATGG
>JAHDCP010000124.1 GCA_020629775.1 Planktomarina sp. | reverse complement strand
TGTCAGAAAGCGCTGAAAAGTTGATCCTGCCTGTTGGCGATCCCGATGACAACGAAGCCGAATATAGAGTTGAAGACTTCGATCTTGAGAGCGACGAGCTGGTTCTGGTTAACTTGTCTGCAGGCCAAGACGAAGGCGATGTGGATGTGGAAGTGTTCGGCGGCGTGAATCCTTTGACGGACGAAACCATCGACGGCACATATATTTCAGTGTCAGGCAGTGACAGCGATACAGTTGTTCTGTTGAACGGGGTCATCATGACCGATGAACAAGCCGAAACCATCATTTCTGTGACGGCACCGTCTGAGGACACTGCAAGCTAACCGTTTTCAGAACTGGAAAAATCTTGGGGGCCCTTGTGGCCCCCTTTTTTGTTGCCGACTTAAAGGGGCAACGACGTGGTTTTGAAAACTGTTTTCAAGGCAAAAGAACTCTGCATCTGTGCGACACCGGGCAAGGCCGCCAAAGACGTGCGGTGAACGCGGGCAAAATCATCTGTGTCACGTACGGCGACTTTCAAAAGATAATCAGCAGATCCGGCCATAAGGTGACATTCCAGAACTTCCGGAACCGCCGTTAGGGCTTGTTCAAAGCGGTTCAAAACATCGTCCGTCTGGCCTGACAATTTGATTTCAACAAAGACCGTTGTGGCGCGATTGACCTTTCGCGCGTTTAACAGCGCAACGTAATCGCGGATAAACCCTTCGGATTCCAACCTTTGCACCCGCCGGTGGCAGGCTGATTGCGACAATCCAACAATTTCAGACAGATCAGCATTGGAAAGACGCCCCTGTTTTTGAAGGGTCTTCAAAATACGTGTATCGATGACGTCCAGCTGCACAATCGCCCCCTGCTTGAAAATGCATGCCCCACCCTAAACAGCGAACCGGAAATGAAAAAGGGCCATCCGTTTCCGGACAGCCCTTCAATCGCACAATATTTGCGGCGATTATTTTTTCAATGCAGCCAAGATGTCGGCCAACAGGTCTTTTTCAGAAGGACCTGGATCAGCCGCTGGTGCTGCCTCTTCCTCTTTCGCGGAAGCTTCTTTCACTTTGTTGACGTAACGCACCAACATGAACACCACGAATGCGATGACCAAGAAGTTGATGATCGCCATGATGAAGTTACCGTATGTGAATACAGCTTCACCGACTGTTGCGCTCAGACCAGCGAAATCAACGCCACCCATGAATACGCCGATGATCGGGTTGATGATGTCGGCCACCAAGCTTGTTACGATCGCAGTAAAAGCGGCACCGATGATGATACCAACAGCCATGTCCATGACATTGCCTTTGGCGATGAAGTCTTTGAATTCCTTAAGCATGGAAATCCCCTTGTTCGTTTCCCTAGGATGTTTTTTCAGGTTTTTTACTCATCCTGTCGGCACTCATACGCGAGTTCCTGAAAAAATCCAGTTTCTTATCCCAGATGTCGGGGATGTGCGTTAGGGAAACACTATTGGATTGCTTCCCCCTAAATCTCGCAAAATCGACTTAAGGCAAGTTTGATGTCAGCACATACCGCAGAATATCGGCGACTTTGGCTGGTTCGTCTGTGACCGCAAGTGCTGCGGCGTCCACTTCCTTCAACGCGTGCTGGTGATCCGCACCGTGCACAACGATCAGTGATTTGCCCAAAGCTGCCGCAAAACCCGCATCAAAAGCGGCGTTCCATTGCTTATACTTTTCGCCGAAGCGCACCACCACAACGTCAGCATCTTGAATGCCCTTGCGGGTTCGGATCGCATTGACCATGGCACCCTTATGGTCGTGCCAATACTTGTCCGCTTCCGCGCCCAATATCGCCACGCCACAATCATCACTTGCGGCGTGATTTGTGACTGGTGCTTGGAACGACACATCCAAATCATTGCACGCGGAAATGATTTCTTCCCGCCAATCCGTGTGGATTTCCCCGCTGAGGTATACGTTCAAAGCCATGATATTTCCTTTGCCTTACCCCCGCAGGGAACCGCCGGTTGCTTTGCTGACCTTGTCTACGATTTTCGCAGAAACAGCGTCCAAATCTTTGTCCGTCAGCGTTGCGTCTTTGGGCTGCAAGCGCACTGTAAAGGCCAACGACTTTTTCCCATCATCCATTACGTATTCGTCGAACACGTTAACACCAGTGACCAGCGCTTTGTCCGCCCCCAAGGCTGCATTCACCAATGTGATCGCCTCAACATTTTGGTCCATGACAAAAGCAAAATCCCGGTCAACGGCCTGCAGGTCATTCAAAACCAGGGCTGGGCGCGTGGCCGACTTGGATTTCGGCACTGGCACATTTTTGATGTGCACCGCAAAGGCCACGACAGGCCCCTTCACATCAAGTTTTGCCAAGATCTTTGGATGCAATTCGCCGTATCCAGCCAATGATGTTTTCCCAAGCGCCATCCGTGCTGAACGGCCTGGGTGCCACCAATCTGACAGCCCGCGCTGGAATTGAACCCGCGTCGGGGCCCCCAGGGCGGCCAAAACGGCTTCGGCGTCAGCTTTGGCATCATACAAATCAACCGCCCGACGTGCGCCATGCACATCTTTTGGGCCAGTGTTCCCCACCAATATACCGCAGGCCAACACTTCTTGATCTTCTGGTTCACCACCGTGCCACACAGGGCCAACTTCAAACAAGGCCATGTCAGCAATGCCGCGGGCTTGGTTTCTGGCTGCTGCTTGCAACAGGCCCGGCAACAATGATGGGCGCATGTGGCTCATCTCTGAGCTGATGGGATTTCCCAGCATCGACGCGTCAGTGCCACCGCCAAACATCGCCGCGGCAGGTTGATCGACAAAACTGTAAGTGACGCATTCATTGTACCCCAAGGTCGCAATGGTGCGCCGTGCGATTTGTTCCCGGCGTTGGGCCAAAGTCAGAACCGGCTTTGGCACACCCGTGGAAACACGCGCCATGGGCTTGCCTTGCAATTTGGTCAGCGATGCAATGCGCGCAACTTCTTCCACCAAATCAGCTTCACCGCGCACATCGGGGCGCCAGCTGGGCACATGGGCCATGTCGCCCTTAAGATCAAAGCCCAGGGCTGTCAGGGTTTGGCGTTGAGTGGCTTCTGCAATTTCCATACCCACCAGGGATTGCACCCGTGCTGGATCCAATTTGTAAGCGCGTGATGTATCGGGCACTTTGCCGGCCACCACCACTTTCGACACCTCGCCCCCGGCGTTGTCCACGATCATGCGCACGGCATGTTCCAAACCTTCGGGTGTGAATGCCGGATCAACGCCCCGTTCAAACCGATACCGCGCGTCTGAATTGATTTTCAATGCCCGGCCAGTATAGGCGATTTGCACCGGATCCCAGTATGCGCTTTCCACAAAGACATTTACCGTTTCGTCAGTGCAGCCTGTGCTGGCACCGCCCATGATCCCGGCAATGCTTTCAACGCCAGTGTCATCGGAAATGACCATCTGACCGGCCTGCATGGTGTATTCTTTGTCATCCAAAGCGACGATGGTTTCGCCACCCTTGGCGCGGTGAACCCGCAGATTGCCCTGGACTTTGTCCGCGTCAAAGACGTGCAAAGGCCGGTTCAAATCATAGGTGAAGAAGTTGGTCACATCCACCAAGAAGGAAATCGGGCGCAGGCCAATGGCCTTAAGCGCGTCCTGCAACCATTGTGGGCTTGGCCCGTTCTTAACACCCTTGATAAGACGGCCGTAAAACACAGGCGCGCCATCCAATGTATCGTCATCAATGGAAACGGTGATGTCTGATTCAAATGTGGCATCCACGGGCACCACGTCGCGCGGTTTCATCTTGCCCAATCCGCGCGCTGCCAAATCCCGCGCTACGCCGCGCACACCCAAGGCATCTGGGCGGTTTGGCGTGATGGCGATTTCGATCATCGGATCCACTTTGGCCGGGGAATGTTCGGCCAAATAATCTGCAAAGCTGTCCCCAACTTCGCCTGTGGGCAATTCAATGATACCGTCATGTTCTTCGGACAGTTCCATTTCGCGTTCGGAACACATCATCCCGTAACTTTCGATGCCCCGGATTTTGCCCACCCCGATGGTGGTATCAATCCCCGGCACGTAAACACCCGGCTTGGCCACCACCACGGTAATCCCTTCACGGGCGTTGGGCGCACCGCAGATGATTTGGGTTGGGCCATCTGCCGTTTCCACCTGGCACACTTTCAGCTTGTCTGCATCCGGGTGCTTTTCCGCAGACACGACTTTGCCGATGGTGAATTCAGCCAAACGATCAAGGGGGTTCGACACCTCCTCCACCTCAAGGCCCAGGTCGGTTAACGCCTCTGCGATTTCATCAACAGATGCGGTCGTATCCAAGTGGCTTTTCAACCAAGACAGTGTGAATTTCATGGGCCCAGGCCTTTGTGTGTGGTTGATCAGCGAATAAATCAGCTTGCACCAATTTGCCAGGGCTGGCGCAGGAAAACATAGGCGCTGACCACCAAGGCCAACGCAATGACAATGGCGCTTTTACTGTTCCACCGTGAACAAGATGTACCGGCCCGCGCGCCCTGCCACATCGAACAACCGCTTCACTTCCAAAAACGCATCCCACGCGATTTCAAAGTCATCTTCGGATTTCGCAAATTCATAGTCCGACGGTGGAATTTTCTTGTACCCCGCCAACATCCACATTTTGGTGATATTCGGCAGCGCATAGGCCACGCCCCGCACCATGCGGGGATCCTTCAACAGCATCACAAAATCATCGCGGTCATACAGATTTTCACCCCCCAAAATCACTTGATTGCGGGGCGCCGTGCCGTTGTTCCACTTCAAATACCCGTCTGTCAGGCAACGGTGGACCGCATTCCAAGCGTATTCGGTGATGCAGGTCAACTCCCCCTCGTGTTGGAACATATGGGGGGCGATGTCGGATTGCAGGAATTTCAGGCGGTCCCGCCCAGTGGGCAAGTCTTGCAGGGCCGTGGCCTGATCAGCGGTAATGGCAAAATGTGTACTGCGCAGCATGGATGGCGTCCCAGTGGTTTCTATCCCTGGATATAACCGTAGGGTGGGTGAAACCCACCGAAAATTTCAGCCGCTGAGTTGGCAGGTGGTTGGTCATTGGTGGGTTTCACCCACCCTACGTTTGCGATGCCCTTCGATCCCAGAAACTCGCCGGTCGACAGACCGGCCAGCGCCCGACCCTCCCCCCGGGAGGGCGCTGCGCACCCACCCAGTGTTAGGCGCAGTCCTGAACTCCAACAGCCCAAACACCAGGAGTTATTTCGCTTATTGCGACTAAAGATTGAGAACCTTCTTCACGATATACTGAGAACCTTTTGGTTGCGCCTTTATAGGAATGGTCATCAAAAACAGCCCCCTCGGTGAGAGACTCGAGATTTCCTAAGGGCCTTCCAAGGATTGCTTCAAGCGAAGCTTTGTCCT
>JAHDCP010000123.1 GCA_020629775.1 Planktomarina sp. | reverse complement strand
GTCCTTTCCAAAGCTCCGAACGGTCGATCAGGACCAGCCCGCGCTGGCCTGGTGTAGTCGGTTTATACGACTTCAGTGCCATGTTGCTGTCTTCCGTTAGCTAATGGTGCGAACCTTGCGGCCCGCTATGTATATAGGCCCCCGTAGGTGCCCGGCTTGATTGAGGTTTCCCCCACACGCAAACCACCCCCGGACGAATCCGAGGGCAAGCGATTGGTGGGGTTTAGGGGGGAATGGCCTGCGTGGCAAGGGGGGTATGTGCCGCTTGGTCAATTCAAATTGACAGAAAAATCTTCAAAAAATACAGAGAAAGGGTCAAACTGGAGTAAGCTTTGTGTCACGAATTTCTTTTCTTGTTTTTGCCGCCTTTCTTATGGGTTGTGCGCCGCAACCGGTCGATCCACAAAAAGCTAAAGAAGCTTCCGCAAAAAGCGGGTTGCCGCTTTTTGAGGAGGTTTTTGATCCGATACTGGCTAGATGTATCGATCGCGCATTAGGGAAGCCTTTTGATGAAAGTGTGCTGGATCAGTTTAGCACCCGTAAAACCCTTGGATCAAATGCCCCATTAGTGGAGTTTCAGCGCGCAAAGCCAAACCCACTGAATCTCAAACCCATGGCGATCAGTCTTCGTGTTGATCCAAAGATCGGAAGAAATACATATCCCGGATGTGGGATGAGCACCGCTTCGCGTGAAGATGGAGTGAAGTTCCATACAAGAACAATGCAAGCTTTGAATTCACGGAACTTCACCGTAACCAAATTAAAAGGCGATGGTAACTTCTCGGCATCCAAAAGTGGTCAAACTCTCACTCTCTTCTTCATTGCAAGAGTATCGTCCGGGAATATCACTTACGGAATGAGAGTTTATAACAAAGGAAATTAGCAACGTATTCTAAGTTTAGAAAACAGTGAAATTCGTTTTGTTGTCAAATCTTGTTTCGGTCGGCTTGAGTATGGCTCAGCACTCCGACCGAACTAAATTCATCAAGTTGCGTAGGTTGGGTTTTCCCCACCCTACGCCCTATCACCGTTCAACCATGCCTCGGCCTCGGCCTCTTGGCCCACTTCAAAGGCTTTGATCTCTAGTCCTGGAATGATCGCGCCTTTGATTTCGGCGGCGGTCGCGATCCAACTGGTGTCGCAGATCAAAGCGCATTTCCCGAAACGGCCCAACAAGCCAAACAGTTTGGGCATCATCTGGAATTCCACGCCGATGGCAGCCCAAGTGGGCATTTTGAAATCTGTCAGGCGATACAGCATTTGCCCATTCTTCATCCCTTCAGATTGGTCAAACAAATCCGTCATACCCTGGCGCATTTCATCTGCGTCGATCTGGCCTGAAAGGGTTATGTCCACGCGGGTGTCCGATACTTTTTGTGCTTTCAACATGGCGTTTGTCCTTTTTGAAACGATCTTTCCTTTGAAGCATAAACGGCTTGCCCCAGTCTTTCCCTTGAGATTGGTCAATATCTGGGCCTTGCATCCTTGCCCGTTCCAACGCACCCTGCTCCTATGAAACACGTACCCAAAGCCACCACTGATGATGCGCTGATTCAGGAATTCTTGAACAAGGGCGGCGAAATAAAAAAGGGCAAGACCAAGCCCCCGAACGCTGAACTTGGGTTGTCCAATAATGTCTGGGGCAACAAGTTGACCAAGGAAGAAAAAGCCGCGCGCGACAAGAAATCTTAACGCGCATCGTCCTTTAAAATGCAAAAAGCGCGGGGGTTTCCCCCCGCGCCTTCAAATCTTGGTAAGCGGAACGCTTATGCCAGCTCGATGCTGCCTGCGCTTTCGCGACCGTCACGGCCGGATTCCAGCTCGTATGTAACTTTTTGGTTGTCAGCCAGGCCAGTCAGACCGGAACGCTCAACAGCTTTGATGTGTACAAACACGTCTTTGCCGCCCGCGTCGGGCGCGATGAAACCATAGCCTTTGTCGGCGTTGAACCATTTTACGGTGCCAGTAGCCATCCGTAATCTCCTTAATCAATGTTGCCCACGACATGCGGCAACTGTGGCGGCGTTAGATTTTAGAATACCGGCCGCCGATGAAGGAATTGGGTAGAAAGATGTAACGTAGCCCCCTCCATGTGGTTCACCGCCGCCCATACGTCAAGGGGGGATGGCCCTGGGCGTGACATGGCGCGTTACTTTAATCCGACCCCCAAAAACACCAAGGTCCGATTTTGCGCCCCTTTGTCTTTGACCGCCACGGTGATTTCCAGATTGGGGGTGGTCAAGATAATCTGATCAAATGTGTCCGGGTGGTTGACCGGATTTTGCAAGCCTGCCGCGTTCACCCCGCCCAAACAGTGACGCACTTGGTAAACCATGTCTTGGGCCACCGTGCGTGCGGCAGCATCGCGAAACTCAAACCCCCACGCACAATGAAACGATTGGGCCCCTGACAGGCCTTTGCTGGCAGCACACCATTGGGCACCGTCCATCGCCGCAATCCCAGCCAGGCCGCCCTGCCCGCGCACTGCATCCGCAACCCGCTGCAGATCAGCGCATGGCCAGGCGGCACTTGCCCAAACCGCAGCAAACAAAGTGCATACCAGGCTACGTATTTTGGGTACATATCTAAGGGTCATGGGATCACTCTAGAACAACGGATCACAACTGTCCAAAGAATGTGCGGCGGCGGGCACTGTGCAATTCCCCATGACCAAAGACCTTTGACTTTACACCCCCCCATGGGATGATGCCCCATGACACCAGCTAACCTGATTGAACACTTGCGCCAGGCCCCCACCAACGGCCCCCGAAGACTGGTGGCAATTGCTGGCCCGCCCGCCAGTGGCAAATCCACGTTTGCCGAACAGGTGGCCGCCTCAGACCCCAGCTTTGCTGTGGTGCCCATGGATGGTTTTCATCTGGACAACACCACTTTGGACGCCCTGCAACTGCGCCACCGCAAGGGCGCACCCAACACATTTGATGTCACGGGTTTTGTATCACTTTTGGAACATTTGCGGTCCCAAGCGGACGTTCGGTTCCCCCTTTTCGATCGAACAAAAGACGCCACCGTCCCAAACGCAGGGCATATTCAAGAATACCACACCACTGTCTTAGTAGAAGGGAATTACCTGCTGTTGAACCGACCCGGCTGGCAAGATCTGGCATCGCTGTGGGATGTGTCTGTGTTTTTGCGCCCTACGCTGGCCACGCTGGAAACACGGCTGGTGGCACGCTGGCGGCACCATGGGTTTTCTTTTGAGGACGCCAAATTGAAGGCCCGGGAAAACGATTTGCCCAATGCGCGAACTGTTTTGGACAACAGCCTTCCCGCAGACATATACATCCCGACCTGACCCCAAAGAAAAAGCCCCGAACCATTGCTGATCCGGGGCTTCATTTTTTTATCAACGCGGAGGTCTTTACAGACCTGTGGTCACGTCGATTGTGTTGCCTTCTTCCAAGGTCACATATGCCTTTTTCACGTCTTTACGCTTGCCTGGACGGCCGCGGAAACGCTTGGACTTACCCTTGGTGATGGTTGTGTTGACCGCTTTAACTTTAACGCCAAACAGGTTTTCAACCGCCTCTTTGATCATTGGTTTGTTGGCTTCGATATCAACTTCAAAAACCACAGCGCCGTTTTCGGACGCCAGTGTTGTTTTCTCGGTGATGATCGGCTTGCGGATCACGTCATAGTGCTGTGCAGTCGCGTTCATTTCAAACGTGCCTCCAGTGCTTCGACGCCTGATTTTGTGATCACCAGGGTGTCACGCTTCAGGATGTCGTATACGTTTGCGCCCTGGCTGGGCAGGATGTCCAAGCCCGTGATGTTGGCGGCTGCTTTTGCGAAGTTTTCATTCACAGCGGCACCGTCGATCACCAACGCACGCTTCCAACCCAGGTTCTTCACCTGTTTTGCCAACGCAGCAGTTTTGCCTTCGGCATCAGCGGCTTCAATCACCACCAATGCACCTTCTTTGGCTTTTGCTGACAGCGCATGCTTCAGACCCATCAAACGCACTTTCTTAGGCAAGTCATGCCCATGGCTGCGCGGTGTTGGACCCTTATAGATACCACCCTTGCGGAAGGTCGGCGCGTTGCGGTCGCCGTGACGTGCACCACCGGTGCCCTTCTGGCGATAGATCTTCTTCGTGGAGTAGCTGGTTTCAGAACGGGTTTTCACTTTGTGAGTTCCGGCTTGCGCGTTGTTACGCTGCCACCGAACCACACGGTGCAAGATGTCCACGCGGGGATCTTGGCCGAACACATCGTCGGACAAATCCACGGAACCGGCTTTGCCGCCGTCCAAGTTGATTACGTCAAGTTTCATTATTCCTGACCCCCTTCTGCGGGCGCTTCAGCCGGAGCTGCAGCTGCTGCTTCTGCCGCTTTGATGGCAGCCGGGAAAGGCACACCGTCAGGCAGTTTTTTCTTCACAGCGTCTTTGATCGTGACCCAGCCGCCTTTGGAACCAGGCACTGCGCCTTTCACCATGATCAGACCGCGGTCAACATCTGTACGCACCACTTCCAGGTTCTGGGTCGTGACTTTCGCCGCACCCATGTGACCCGCCATTTTCTTACCTTTGAAAACGCGGCCAGGATCCTGACATTGGCCAGTGGAACCGTGCGAACGGTGTGAAATCGAAACACCGTGCGACGCACGCAAACCGCCAAAGTTGTGACGTTTCATGGCGCCGGCGAAGCCTTTACCAATCGACGTGCCTGTGACGTCCACTTTTTGTCCTTCAACAAAGTGTTCTGCAGACAATTCTGCACCCACTTCGATCAGGTTTTCAGGGGCAACGCGGAATTCAGCCACTTTGCGCTTCGGGGCCACGTTCGACTTCGCGAAGTGACCACGCATAGCTTGGCTTGTGCGTTTTGCCTTAGCCGAGCCAGCACCCAACTGAACAGCAGTATAACCGTCTGTTTCAGCTGTACGTTGCGACACAACTTGCAGCCCTTCCATGGACAACACGGTTACAGGAATCTGCTTGCCGTCTTCCATGAACAAACGGGTCATGCCCATTTTCTTTGCAATTAATCCAGAGCGCATCTGTTTTGCCCTCCTTAAACCGAAATTTGAACGTCAACGCCGGCAGCCAGGTCCAGCTTCATCAACGCGTCAACGGTTTGTGGTGTAGGATCAACGATATCCAGCAAACGCTTGTGCGTACGGATTTCCCATTGATCGCGGGATTTTTTGTCGATGTGAGGGCCACGCAGAACGGTGAACTTCTCGATCTTGTTCGGCAGCGGGATTGGGCCACGCACTTGCGCGCCGGTCCGCTTGGCCGTGTTGACAATCTCTTGTGTGGACGCATCCAACACACGATAGTCAAAGGCCTTGAGCCGAATGCGAATATTTTGGCTTTGCATTTCGTTACCCCTTTCAAGGGCTTAGGCTGTTGATAGGAGGACGCGGCGAGCCTTGCCCTCTTCGAACGAAGACGGGCCCCATTGGGACC
>JAHDCP010000122.1 GCA_020629775.1 Planktomarina sp. | reverse complement strand
GTGCCGGTCAACAGGATACCGATACCGCCAGTCAGCGTTGTCAGTACTGCAAACCACCAAGCCCAGCGGTGGATGCCTTCCATCGTGGCGTTAAAGCCCATGGTCCAGCGCCAGAACAAACCCGCCCGTTCGGAAGCCGTGCCCCGATCAGCGATTTGTTCCAATTCGCGGTCCCCGCCAAACCGGCTGACCGCCAGGATGGTGGCACCGTGCATCGCGAACAGCAGGGCGGACCCGTACAAGAACGCAATGGAAAGCGCGTGGAATGGATTATAGAACAGGTTGCCGTGGGTCAGGCTGAACAGGTTTGTCCAATCCAGGTGGCTGAAGATACCGTAAGGCACCGCTTCCGACCAACTGCCCATCAAGATGGGGCGGATCAAACCCAGCACCAGGAACAGCCAGACCGCAGATGCAAACGCGTAAAACACGTGTTTGCCCATGCCCAACTGGTCCGCCAAGACCCAAGACCGGATCAACCAAGCCATAACCGAGACCAGCAAGAAGAACGAAGCGATAAGCCACATCCCGCCTTCGGCCAGGGGTGCCATGCCAAGTCCATATTCTTCAGACGGCGGGTCCAGCGACAGCCAGAACAAGTCCCTAAAGAAAACAGCGGGCGAAAAGTCCGCTTGGATCCAGAACCAGATGCCCACCATGAAGAACCATGTTCCACCAGCCATCAAAGACAAAACGCCCCATGGACCCAGATAGAACGGCCCCAATTGTGCGTTGCCCAAGATACCGGCCAGATTGCTGAACCCGGCACCGTTGCCGCGTTCGCGCAATTCAACACCGTCCTCAACCATGCCCATTTCGGCAGGGCCACGGACCTGAACTTGCGTAAAGATGTTCTGATACTCAGCCATTTACGCCTCCCTCAGCATCTGCCCACCAAGGCAGATCAAGATACCAGTCCCACCAGACGACCCATTCGTCGAACCAAAGGGTGCCGGAGATCACGATGCACACTGCGGACCAGAACGCCGCCATCAGCGCCAAGATCATGCCCAAGCGGTGAATGCCCAAGGGGCCAACGGAATATCCGATGAAATCCCGGAAGAACGTGTCTTCGTGGTCAGGGGAGCGCATTTCACTGTCTTTGGTGGGGTTTGCCGCAGACAAGATCAATGATCCGTGCAGGGCCAACGCCAGACAGGTGGTGAAGAAGAACGACACCGCGATCATGTGCGCAGGATTGTAGTGGAAGTTGCCATAGGTGTAGCCCACGTTGTTCACCCAGTCCAAGTGAGTCCAGATGCCGTATGGGAACGCGTGGCCCCAAGCACCCATCAACACAGGGCGGATAAATACCAGTGTGGCATACGCCAGAATGGCGAACCCAAAGGCGAAAGGCACGTGCAGGCCCATCCCCAGTTTCCGCGAGATTTCCACCTCGCGCATCATCCAACTGATAAATGCCCCGAAGGCACAGATGGTGATGATTTGCCAAAGTCCGCCTTCCGCCAACGGCGCGGCGGCAAGGCCCATTTCGATGTCAGGTGGGTTGATTGAAATCAGCCAAGGATTCCAAGTGCCCTGTAAGGTGGCGCCGTAAAAGATCAGGATCGTGCCAAGCGCCGCGAAGAAAAACGTCGTGACGCCGAAAAAACCCACGTAAAATGGGCCGACCCAAAAATCGAACAGATCGCCGCCGACAAGCGTCCCTCCTGGCACGCGGTACTTCTTTTCGAAGCTCAGCAAAGCCATGGTTTTTCTCCGTTCATAGTGGCACGCGCCGATCAGGGGCGGTGCGACCGTTAGTTTTCGTTAAGGATTGACTGTGGGCGAACCAGAACCCGCCCACAGTCGTGTCAGGTATCTGGTTATTCCGATGCGGAATATTTCGCCGCAGCGATATCAAACCAGTTGTAGCGGTCTGTGCTCAGCAGGACGAGGTGAATCATCGCTGCCAGCAAAAAGAGGAACACCCCTTGAGCTACGAAGACGCGGCGCGGGTCGAAGACCAGCCAAATCTTATAAAAAGCACTCATTGTTATGCCCTCCTCAGAACCATGGACGCCAGAGCAACACAAGCACGTGAGCGACGACGGCAATTGCTACGAACAGCGTCAGTCCCTTCATGTACACAGAGTGCAACTCTTGCGCCTGCTCGTCGGTGAGACCTGTAAAAGACAGGCCAGTATTATCAGCCATAATATCCTCCGGATAAAGCCGACGCCGCATTCCCTGCGGCCGGGTTCCGTAAAGGCGGTGAAGCCCGTCCGGGTATCCACGTGGAACAGGCTCCACGGTGAATGTGGTGAACGCCGAAAACCTTCATCGCATGAAGATCATCGGGGTAATTGCATTTGCTTCGTGCCAGGCGCGTTTCAGCACCCCGCCGCTGCGGCGTTTGCCGCCCAGCCCCAAAAGTGACAGCACAACACCACCCAAAGCGAAGGGCAGGGCCGCCACGAAAATCAGACTGAAATAGATTTTGTATTCCACGGTCGGCGTTTTGTGCGCGCGGCCATAGTCTGCAAACATATCGCTGGTGTGATCGGTCATGGGTTAACCTCCTGTGTCGGATTTTTCCGTCCGGGCTGCAGGCGTTCCACGGTTTCCACCGCCACCTTGTCTGCCCCTGCCGTCAGTGCGGCTTTTTCCGCTGCATCGCGCAGCGATTTGGATGCTGAAATCCGAGTAAGGATCGGGTGTTCAGCAACAATTTTGTCCAACAACGCCTTGGCTTCCGGTTCCCAAGGGAAGTCACGGCGCAGGGTTGTGGGTTCCGCGGCATCCAATTCAGACGCCAAAGGAAGAATGTGGAACAGGGCATCGAACAGCCCGTTGCACAGTTCTTGCAAGACATACGCCGCCCCGGCGTAGCCCATGAACGGTGTGCCCGTGGCGCGCCGGATGGCGGCCCCCGGGAAACTGGCGGGAATGAACGCAGGGCTTGGTCCGTGACCGCCCTTCAATTCCGCCAGATACATTTTTTCATTGATGGACCCGAACACGATCAGCGGCCGTTTTTCGGCCAACATGTCACGGACCTCGTCGTTATTGGTTTTCTTACCTGCGGTTCGGGCCACGGCAAACGCGCAGGGAAACCCCAGTTCATCTTCCAAATAATTCCGCAGACCCCGGGTATAGGTTTCGTTGCCCACGCAGGCGAAATTCGCCGTGCCAAAGAAATCTTGGGTTACAGACCGCCACAAATCCCATACGGGTTTTAGGGTGGAATGCTTTTCTTTTTGGATGAACGGTTCTGGGTCCAGGCCCAGCATATCCCCCAAGGTGCGCAAGAACTTGGTGGTGCTGTCCATGCCGATGGGCGCTTGCAAATACGGCTTGCCCAGCACTTCGCACAGCCCACGACCAAATTCGCGGTACATGCAGATGTTCACATCGGCGTTCACCAAGTTGCGCATTTCGGCGATGTGCGCGCCAAGGGGCATCACCATGTTCACTTCAGCACCGATGCCTTCCACCAAGCGGCGAATTTCGGCCAGATCAGACGGCATGTTGAACGTGCCGTACATGGGTCCCAAAATGTTCACGCGCGGGGCGGCCCCGTCTTCGCGTTTCTTTTCTTTGGGCATCCGGCCTTTGGTTTGGCCAAATTCTGTGAAAATCCAGGTCATCGCCCGGTCAGCCGCTTCCCATTGATCTTCGTCAATGGTGCGGGGCAAGAACCGTTGAATGTTCGTACCCATAGGCGTCACGCCGCCGCCGATCATTTCCGCGATCGACCCGGTGACCACCACGGCAGGAAGCACAGGATCCAACGTGCCCCAGGCGCGTTTCATCGCGCCTTCGGTGCCATCTCGCCCCAGTTCTTCCTCGCCCAGGCCCGTCACAACGATGGGCAACTCATGGGGCGGCAAACCGTCTGTGTAATGCAACACCGATGTCACCGGCAGATTTTCACACCCCACTGGGCCGTCAATAACGCACTGCAAACCCTTAACGGCACAAAAGGCATACACTGCCCCCCAGTATCCGCCGGCGCGATCATGATCTTGAATCAGCATGGGGCTTCTCCCATCTGCGCGGACTCAAATCCCGGGCAAATACCCTGCCTCGCGCTGCGGCGCGTTTTTGTGCCAAAAACACCCACTAGATCATCTCCGCCGCTTTGGCCGCGCGGGCTTGTTTCGCCAGTTTCTTTTCCTGCGTTGCGCGGAAGTCCGGGCGCAGGTTCGGCGTCCCTTCCCAAACCCCGGCGGTGTCGCCGTGGCCCACGTCCTCAAAGAAATCTTTCATCTTGGCCATGCGATCTTTGTTGCCCATGGCAGCATTGATCACTTCCGCCAACGATCCCGCCCCTGCTGGCCCCATCAAAGGCCGCGCAGAAATCAGGTTCGTGAAGTACAGGCTTGGAATGCCAAGCTCTTTGCCCTTTTGAACCACGGGTGTTGTTCCAATGGCCAAATCCGGTTTCACGGCTTCCATGGCGGCCAAGTCATCTTCCAATGACGCGCGGAATTTCACCTTTACGCCTTTGGAGGCCAGCCATTGCGCATCCGCTTCTGACCACTTGGATTTGGCGCATGCGGTGCCCACGTATGGCACATGCGCCCCGCTTTCGATCAGCAAGCGCGCCACCAACAATTCGCTGCCTTCATACCCTGACAAGGTAATGGTGCCTTTGATCGGTGCGCCGGCCAACGCGCCTTTGATCGCGGGGAGGAACATGTTTTGCGCGGCGGCGATTTTTTCGGCTGAAATGCCAAACGCATCCCCAATGCCTGCCAACCAATTGGCCGTGCCGTCCAAGCCCACTGGGGCGGACCCGACAATGGGTTTGCCCGCGGCTTCGAACTCGCGCACAGCAGCAGTGTAAAACGGATGGATCGCAGCCACGGCCCCACTGCCCAGGGCAGCATAAAGTTCACGCCATTCACGGCACGGCACCACAGGGCCTGTGGTCAAACCCATGGGGTCCAACATTTGGCCAATGATAATGGGATCAGCCGGGAACATTTCCCCCAACAGTGTGACGGCAGGACGGTCATCTTTGCGGCCCACTGGGGCGGCCACTGGTCCGGCCTCAACTTCTTGGCGGGCATAGTTCAGCATGGCCCCGGCCAGCACATCCTTCGCCTCTGCGTGGGTCGGAATGCCGAAACCGGGCACGTCGATGCCCACAATGCGCACACCGTTGATTTCTTTGGGCAAAAGCCGCAGCGGCACGCCAGAGGCCGTTGGAACACACAGGTTCGTCACCACCACTGCATCGTACTTATCGGGATCCGCCATTTCGTGAACGGAATCGCGAATGTCTTCGAACAACTTGCCCGTCACCAAGGTTTCAGAATTGAACGGCACATATCCCACGGATCGGCGCGCGCCGTAAAAATGGGACACAAATGTAAGACCATACACGCAACAGGCCGACCCGGACAAAACCGTGGCCACGCGCTTCATCCGCAAACCCACGCGCAGGGACCCGAATGCCGGGCACATGGATTGGGGTTTGTCGTGGGGGCCTTGCGGATAATCCTTGGCGAATTGAT
>JAHDCP010000121.1 GCA_020629775.1 Planktomarina sp. | reverse complement strand
CGGTAATTGGGGCTTTCGCGGGTGATCTGCACGTCGTGAACGTGGCTTTCTTTCAGACCTGCCCCGGTGATTTTCACGAAACTGCAGTTCTTGCGCATGGCTTCCACCGTGCCGCAGCCCGTATACCCCATGGCCGCCCGCAAACCGCCCACCATTTGGTGGATCACTGCCCCTGCTGGACCTTTGTAGGGCACCTGCCCTTCGATCCCTTCGGGCACCAGCTTGTCGCTGGCAGCGTCTTTTTGGAAATACCGGTCAGCGGATCCCCGGGCCATGGCGCCCATAGACCCCATCCCGCGATACGCTTTGAAACTGCGACCCTGGTACAGGATCACTTCACCGGGGCTTTCGTCGGTTCCCGCGATCATCGACCCCACCATGGCACAGCTGGCCCCGGCGGCGATGGCTTTGGCGAAATCGCCCGAGAATTTGATGCCGCCATCGGCAATCACCGGCACGTCGCTTGCTGCGGCGGCACTGTCCATGATGGCCGTCATCTGCGGCACGCCCACGCCCGCCACCATGCGGGTGGTGCAGATGGAACCAGGACCAATGCCCACTTTCACCGCATCGGCACCAGCATCGATCAAGGCACGTGTGGCGTCTGCCGTGGCGACGTTGCCCGCAACGATTTGCACGTCGTTGGACAGGGCTTTGGCCCGTTGAACAGCCTGTGCCACCCCTTCTGAGTGGCCATGGGCCGTGTCGATCACCACCATATCAATGCCAGCATCAATCAGGGCTTGGGTGCGTTCAAATCCCGCGTCCCCCACCGTGGATGCAGCCGCAACGCGCAAACGGCCCAACTGGTCCTTGCAGGCTTGGGGGTTCAAGACCGCCTGTTCCAAATCTTTGATGGTCAACAAACCGGTCAGTTTTCCAGCGGCATCTGTCACCAACAGCTTTTCGATCCTGCGATCCGCCATCATAGACTTTGCTAACCCCAGATCAGCGGGTTCTTGCAAAATGGCCAAATCTTGCGTGCTCATCATCGCGCTGACGGGGGTGTTGTCATCGGTGGCAAACCGCATGTCGCGGTTTGTGATAATGCCCACAACGCGGTCGTTTTGCACCACAGGAAACCCTGTAACGCGGTACCGTTCTTGCAAAACCTTGGCGTCAGCCAGCGTCTGATCCGGTGTCAATGTAATGGGATTGTAAACGATCCCACTTTCAAACCGTTTCACCCGGCGCACTTGGCGGGCTTGTTCTTCGATGTCCAAGTTCCGGTGGATCACGCCCATTCCGCCAGCTTGGGCCATGGCAATGGCCATGCGCGCTTCGGTCACTGTGTCCATGGCCGAACTCAGCAAAGGAATGTTCAGATCAATCGTGCGGGACGCCCGCGTGCGTGTGTCTGCATCCGACGGCAAAACCGACGATTGGGCGGGAACGAGTAAAACATCATCGAAGGTCAGCGCCTCGCGAATCTCCATCGGGGTATTCCTTGCTTGGGATCACTTGGCACGTGCATATCGCATGGGTTGTAGGGCGCTTAAAGGGGATATTGGGAATTTCTTTGCGTTGGCTTTGAAATAGCCGCAAAAAAAAGCCCCAGGTCGAAACCCGGGGCTTTATCTTGATTTCAGGAAGGCCCGTTATTCTGCAGGCATTCTTTGCGTTGCAGGATCGATGGTGGTGGCCACGCCTGCAGCTTCACGACGACTGTCATTCCAAATGGCTTTCACCAGTGAAATTGCCATCAAGGCCATCACCAAGGAAAACGGCAGCGCACCGATCACCATGGCGGTCTGGATTGCGCCAGTACCACCAGATATCAGCAATCCGCCCACCACCAGTGCCAGGGCACCGCCCCAGAACAGGATGTGTGGACGCGCTTTGGGGCCTTCGTCACCCGCCGCGTTGATGGTGTTCACGATCAGCACAGCCGAATCCGCAGACGTCACCAAGAAGGTCATCAGCAACACAACGATCACAACCGCCATGCCCCACGCCAAGATTTCTGCGATGGGTGCCAGCATGAATTCAGTCACAGCGAAAATCTTGTCACTGTTGGGAACACCGAAGATTGCACCATCGGCACCGCCGTTCAGTTCCAGATCGATGGCTGTACCACCGGCCCAAGCGAACCAAACAAAGCACATCAGCGATGGCACGATCATGGCGCCCAGAACGAATTCACGGATCGTACGACCCTTGGAAATCCGTGCCAAGAACAAGCCCACGAATGGTGCAAAAGCGATCCACCAAGCCCAATAGAACACGGGCCACCAGCCTTGCCATTGTGTCAGCTTGGCTGCGACCGACCCTTCGACACCGTCAGACGAGAAGACGTTGAACGACATGTATGGAAGCGCGATCAAATAGTCCCAAATACCAACGAAAAACGCGGATGCCCCAAAGAACGTAGCACCAAACAAGATGAAGAAGCCCAGCAAGAAAATGGACAGCACCATGTTGATATTGGACAGCCACTTAATGCCTTTGCCAACACCCGAAAGCGCAGACAATGTTGACGCCCCCATGATCACCAGCAAGGCCACGACGATACCCGTCGTGGACGCGCCACCATCTGCTGTGGTCAAACCACCGATGCCGATCCGTGTCAGACCCGCAACGAATTGTTCCACACCAAAGCCCAGCGTTTGTGCCACACCCAAAATTGTGGCCACCACCGCAACGATATCAATGATATGGCCAACGACGCCGGACAGTTTAGATCCAAACAATGGGGTCAAACCTGACCGGATGGTCAGCGGCAAACCCCGACGGTAACTAAAGAACGCCAAGGACAATCCACAAATCGCATAACATGCCCAAGCGCCAAGCCCCCAATGCAGGAACGACCACTTGTATGCCATCCGCACGTTGTCGGCTGTGCCGCCTGTGGTGATCCCTTGGATCGTTTCGGGGTTAGACCCGAAATGCGCCACCGGTTCTGCCACAGCAAAGGTCAACATGCCAACGCCAATCCCGGCACCAAACATCATGGAAAACCATGAGAAATTGGAAAATTCTGGCATTTCGTTGCCGACGCCCAACTTCAATCGGCCTGCCGCGGGCCAAATCGCCAGTCCAAGACACACAATCACAAACGCGGCCACAACCCAGATATACCAAGCTGCAAATTGCGCCAAAATCGCCGAATTCCATTTACCCAGCACGCCACCCGCTTGGGTCGGCCAGAAAATACACCACACCACCAGCATACTGATGATGATCTTACTGATCACTGTCACATTAACACTGAAGCCACGGTAAAAACCGATGTCCGCAGTCTTGATGGGCAGGTCAGAAAGTGGGGGTTTCAATGACATTAAGAACTCTCCTTCATTTCCCTGAATGGGGTGCCTCTACCGGGCATCCTCTGATGCCACTATAGGGCGAGTCTTGGTTTTGATAAGCGCTAATTATTTTCATGAAAAATCTGATCAGTTTTTCATGAAACCAGCGTTGTGCCTAACGTCTGGCAAACTTAATCTGGTCGCATCCTTTCCCTTCTTTGTCGCCCGGGCACACTACTTCGTGCAGGGGCGTCGATATGGTTTAGGGACAGACAAAAAGGTGCGGAATCATGGCAGAGCATTTGGTGGTTTTTACCCCTTCGGGCAAACGCGGGCACTTTGAAGAAGGAACCCCAATCCTGACGGCTGCGCGCAAGCTGGGGGTGGATCTTGATTCCGTTTGTGGTGGACGCGGAATTTGTTCGAAATGCCAAATCACGCCGTCCTTTGGTGAATTCCCCAAACACGGCGTCACCGTGGCGCAAGGGGCATTGTCAGACTGGAACGCGGTCGAAGAACGCTACAAATCCAAACGCGGCTTGATCGATGGACGTCGTTTGGGGTGCCAAGCAACCGTACAAGGCGACGTGGTGATCGATGTGCCCCCCGAAAGCCAAGTGCACAAACAGGTGGTGCGCAAAGCGGCCGCGGACATCGATATCCCGCTGAACCCCACAGTCACATTGCACGTGGTGGAAGTGGAAGAACCAGATATGCACAAACCATCGGGTGATCTGGAACGCCTGGTGGATGCTTTGAACACGCAAGCCGGCGTGAAAGACGCGCAGGTCGATTTTCACGTTCTTCCCGCCCTGCAACCCACCCTGCGCAAAGGCGAATGGCGGGTCACCTGTGCGGTGCACACAGAAAACGACGTGCCCCGCGTCATGCATGTTTGGCCCGGGGTGTATGACGGATCAATTTACGGCATGGCCGTTGATCTGGGCTCCACCACCATCGCGGCGCATTTGTGTGATTTGCGCACGGGGGATGTTGTTGCCTCCTCCGGCCTGATGAACCCGCAAATTCGCTTTGGCGAAGATTTGATGAGCCGGGTCAGCTATGCCATGATGAACAAAGGCGGTGACGTGGAAATGACAGCCGCTGTCCGTGAAGGTATGGACGCGTTGTTCACGCAGATTGCCGCAGAAGCCGAAATCGACAAATCGTTGATCATGGACGCTGTGTTTGTGTGCAACCCGGTGATGCACCATCTGTTTTTGGGCATTGATCCGTTTGAATTGGGACAAGCACCCTTTGCCCTGGCCACATCGGATTCCATGCGTTTGCGCTGTTCTGACCTGGGGGTAAATGTGCACCCTGCCGCGCGGGCCTATTTGCTGCCGTGCATCGCGGGCCACGTCGGCGCGGACGCTGCTGCTGTGACCTTGGCCGAAGCGCCCGACAAATCTGAAGATTTGGTTTTGGTGGTGGACGTGGGCACCAATGCTGAAATTCAGCTGGGCAATACCAGCCAAGTGATGGCCTGTTCGTCCCCCACCGGACCCGCCTTTGAAGGAGCGCAAATCAGTGCAGGCCAACGCGCGGCCCCCGGTGCGATTGAAAAAGTTGAAATCGATCCCGTCACCAAAGACCCGCGCTTTCGCGTGATCGGGTCCGACAAATGGTCCGATGAAGATGGGTTCTGGGACGACATTGCCACCACGGGTATCACCGGTATTTGCGGGTCTGGCATCATCGAAGTCATTGCCGAAATGCGCCTGGCAGGCATTGTGGATGCGTCCGGGTTAATCGGATCCGCAGACCAGGTGGGAAGCCCCCGCTGCGTGGCGGACGGGCGCACCAACGCATACGTCTTGCATGACGCATCGGACCAAGGCGGACCATTGGTGAAAGTCACCAACCCCGACATCCGCGCCATTCAGATGGCCAAGGCGGCACTGTATTCCGGCGCGCGTCTGTTGATGGACAAGTTCGAGGTGGATACCGTGGACCGCGTTGTCCTGGCCGGGGCCTTTGGCGCGCATATCAGCCCCAAACACGCGATGATTTTGGGCATGATCCCCGATGTACCGTTTGAAAAAGTCACCTCTGCCGGGAATGCCGCGGGCACGGGTGCGCGCATCGCGCTGATCGACAAATCCCAACGCACCGCGATTGAAGCCACTGTGCGCAACATCGAAAAGGTGGAAACCGCTGTTGAACCAAAGTTCCAAGAACACTTCGTCAACGCATCCGCCCTGCCCAATTCCTCAGATCCGTTTCCGATGTTGAATGCGGCCGTGCACCTGCCGGACGTGAATTTCAACACGGG
>JAHDCP010000025.1:30378-32070 GCA_020629775.1 Planktomarina sp. | reverse complement strand
TCCCGATTAAATGAACAAGTGTTCAATAAACGGGGCTGCCATGTTCTTGGGATCTATGAAATTTGATTTGGGCGAAGATATTCTTGCCCTTCAAGATGCTGCCCATCGGTTTTCTCAAGATGTGATTAAACCCCAAGCGGCCAAGATTGATGCTGACAACATGTTCCCACCCGCGCTTTGGAAGCAGCTGGGGGATATGGGCTTTTTGGGCGTTACAGTGGCTGAACAACACGGTGGTGCCGGCTTGGGGTATTTGGCCCATACCGTTGTCGTCGAAGAAATTGCCCGGGCATCGGCATCGGTAAGCCTGTCTTACGGGGCGCATTCCAACTTGTGCGTCAACCAAATCAGCTTGAACGGGTCAGATGATCAGCGCGCCAAATATTTGCCTGGCCTTGTGTCGGGCGACCACGTGGGTGCCTTGGCTATGAGTGAGGCCGGGGCAGGGTCAGACGTGGTGTCGATGTCCCTGACAGCGGAAAAGCGCAACGACCATTACCGTTTGAACGGTAACAAATATTGGATCACCAACGGCCCCGACGCAGACACCTTGGTGGTCTATGCCAAAACCGACAAAGACGCCGGGTCCAAAGGGATCACAGCGTTCTTGATCGAAAAGTCCATGACCGGTTTTTCCACGTCCTCCCATTTCGACAAACTGGGGATGCGTGGGTCCAACACAGCTGAGTTGATCTTTGACGATGTGCAGGTGCCGTTCGAAAATGTCCTAGGGGAAGAGGGCAAGGGCGTGAATGTGCTGATGTCTGGATTGGATTACGAACGGGTGGTTTTGGCTGGCATTGGCCTGGGCATCATGGCGGCCTGTTTGGATGAAATCATGCCGTACCTGGCCAGCCGCAAACAGTTCGGAAAACCCATCGGGAATTTCCAACTGATGCAGGGCAAAATCGCGGATATGTACACCGCTGTGAACAGCGCGCGCGCATACGTCTATGAAGTGGCCAAAGCCTGCGACCGGGGCGAAGTCACCCGCCAAGATGCGGCTGCGTGCTGTCTGTATTCCAGCGAACAAGCCATGGTTCAGGCGCACCAAGCGGTCCAGGCCATGGGCGGTGCCGGATTTTTGAACGACGCCCCTGTCGCCCGGTTCTTTAGGGATGCTAAGCTGATGGAAATCGGGGCAGGCACGTCGGAAATCCGACGCATGTTGGTGGGCCGCGAGCTGATGGGAATGATGACATGATAAAACGCATTTTAGCGGCGGCAGCTTTGGTGTTGGCCCCGGGTTTGGCCTTGGCAGAAGACAAGCCGGAACCGCATTTGAACGAAGATAAGGCGCTGGTTCTGGGCTGTCTTGAACTGATCGGCGAAGGGGCAGAATGGACGCAATGCGTGGGTTTGATGTTCAAACCGTGCGAATCCCACGCCGTGGGGTCAGACCCGCACACTGCCTGTTTGATTGCAGAACGCGACAGCTGGCGCAACGCGCTGGTGGTGGAACAAGAAATTCTGTCGCCGTTTTTAACGCCGTCTGGCGCCATTGAATTGTCCGATATAATCAACGGTTGGGCCCGGTTTTCGGACCAAAAATGCCAAGAAGCATCCTTGCAACGCGGCGGGTCCGCTGTGGCATTGCACGGCTGCCAAATTGCCGAAGCCGTCAGTGCAACGTCAGAATTGGTGGCTTGCCGGGACGGAAGGTCCACTGCGCAGTTCTGCGTATTTAAGGAA
>JAHDCP010000025.1:27889-30278 GCA_020629775.1 Planktomarina sp. | reverse complement strand
GGCGGCGAAAAATCCCGTAAGCGCCATGTGGACCGGGGCAAGCTTTTGCCGCGTGACCGTGTGTCGGGATTGTTGGACCCAGGGTCTTGGTTTTTGGAAGTGGGGGCCACAGCGGCCCATGGCATGTATGACGGGGCTGCCCCCTGTGCGGGGGTAATCGCGGGTGTTGGATTGGTGCATGGCCGTGAAGTGATGGTGATCTGCAACGACGCCACCGTGAAGGGCGGAACCTATTACCCCATGACCGTCAAAAAGCACCTGCGCGCGCAAGAAATCGCGGAAGAATGCCACTTGCCCGTCATCAGTTTGGTGGACAGCGGTGGGGCAAACTTGCCCAATCAGGACGAGGTGTTCCCCGACCGTGATCACTTTGGTCGGATCTTTTACAATCAGGCCCGCATGTCCGCGAAAGGTATTTCACAAATCGCAGTGGTGATGGGGTCGTGCACGGCGGGTGGGGCTTATGTGCCCGCCATGGCGGATGTGTCGATCATCGTGCGGGATCAGGGCACCATCTTTTTGGCGGGTCCGCCTTTGGTAAAGGCCGCCACGGGCGAAGTCGTTTCGGCGGAAGATTTGGGCGGCGGTGACGTGCATACTCGGCTGTCCGGTGTGGCGGATTACTTGGCGGAAGACGATGCCCATGCCTTGGCATTGGCGCGCGAAGCGGTGCGCCACTTAAAGCCCAAAGAAATATTGGAAAACAAAGGCTTTCGGGCTCCAGCTAAAGTGATGGATGATCTGTTTGATGTGGTGCCATCTGATTTGACTCAAAGCTATGATGTGCGTGAAGTGATCGCGCGGATTGTAGATGGCAGCCAGTTCGATGAATTTAAGCCGCGTTTTGGCGGAACCATAGTCACCGGCTTTGCCCATATCGAAGGTATGCCCGTCGGCATTGTCGCCAACAATGGAGTCCTCTTTTCAGAAGCCGCGCAAAAGGCCGCGCATTTTGTTGAATTGTGCAGCCAACGCAAAACACCGCTGATTTTCCTGCAAAACATCACTGGCTTTATGGTGGGGCAGAAATACGAAAACGAAGGCATCGCCCGCCATGGTGCCAAGATGGTAACGGCGGTGGCCTGCACGTCGGTGCCCAAAATCACCATGGTGATTGGTGGCAGTTATGGCGCTGGAAATTATGGCATGGCGGGCCGCGCGTATCAGCCGCGGTTTATGTGGTCTTGGCCCACTTCCCGCACGGCTGTCATGGGCGGGGCCCAGGCGGCGGGGGTTTTGGCCACGGTGAAACGCGATGCCATTGAACGGGGCGGAGGCACCTGGTCAACCGATGAAGAAGCCGCGTTCAAACAACCCACATTGGACATGTTCGAAGAACAATCCCATCCGTTGTACGCAAGTGCGCGCCTTTGGGACGACGGGATTATTGATCCACGCGACAGTCGCACCGTGTTGGCTTTGTCTTTGCGCGCGGCATTGAATGCCCCTATTGAAGACACACGCTTTGGCGTGTTTCGGATGTGATCATGGATAAATTGCTGATCGCCAACCGGGGTGAGATTGCTGCCCGTATCGCCCGCACCGCCCGGTCCATGGGCATACGAACGGTGGCGGTTGCATCCGATATCGATTTGGCATCGTTGCACGCGGGATCGTGCGATGAAGTGGTGCACTTGCCCGGCCACACCCCGGCTGAGACGTACCTGCAAGGGGATAAAATCATTGCCGCAGCGCGCCAGACAGGGGCGCAAGCCGTGCATCCTGGGTACGGGTTTTTGTCCGAAGATCCGGATTTTGCCCAAGCGGTGATGGACGCAGGTTTGATTTGGGTGGGTCCACCCCCCAGCGCCATTCGCGCCATGGGTTTGAAAGACGCGGCTAAAGATTTGATGGCGGCCGCTGGTGTATCCGTGGTGCCCGGATACCAAGGGCCTGATCAGTCGGTGGCCCATTTGCAAACTCAAGCAGATTCTATCGGTTACCCGTTGTTGATTAAAGCCGTGGCTGGTGGTGGCGGCAAAGGCATGCGCAAAGTGGACGCCGCAAAAGATTTTGCCGCAGCACTGGGCGCGGCCCAGGCCGAAGGTTTGGCCGCTTTTGGCAATGCTGATGTTTTGCTGGAAAAGTTCATCACTGCACCGCGCCACATTGAATTCCAAGTTTTCAGCGATGGCACAGAAACGGTGCATTTGTGGGAACGCGATTGTTCCCTGCAACGCCGCCATCAAAAGGTCATCGAAGAAGCCCCAGCACCAGGCATGACAGACACGGTACGCGCCCAAGTGGGGGCCATGGCGGTGCAGGCAGCCCAAGCGGTGGGCTATGTCGGGGCAGGGACCGTGGAATTCATCGTTGATGGCACGGGCCAACTGACGGCGGATAAGTTCTTTTTCATGGAAATGAACACCCGGTTGCAAGTCGAACACCC
>JAHDCP010000025.1:0-27789 GCA_020629775.1 Planktomarina sp. | reverse complement strand
CTGGGGATACGATCAGCCCCCATTATGACCCCATGATTGCCAAATTGGTGGCCCATGGCCCCACCCGTGACGCTGCCTGTTTGGCCCTGCGGGATGGATTGGGGCAGTTGCGTTTGGCCGGCCTGACGACAAACCGCAATTTTCTGCGTGCCTTGTTAAGCCATTCTGATTTCCTGTCCGCAAACCATGACACCCAGTTCATTGATGGCGCTTTGGCGGACCTGGTGGTGGACCCAAGCCCGGGTGCAACAGTGGTGGCCCTGGCAGCCGCCGCTGCCCTTGGGCCATTGCCTGATCACGCCGGATTTTCCGTTGGATCCGCTTTGTCTCATACCGTGAATTTGCGCCATGGTGGGCAAGATTTGGCCGTGATTGCTAAGATCCAAGGACACCGCGTTGTGATGGAATGCGATGGCGTTGTGGTAGAATTACGATCTGAACAGGGGCAAATTTGCGCCCCAACAGCGCCGCAGATCACCGCGCACAAACACGCAAACACAGTCACTGTTTTTGACGGCAATGCTTTTGTGTTCACTTTGCCCGATCCGTTGTCCCGCACGGGTGCTGTGCGCCAAGATCGTCACATCCTTGCACCGATGCCAGGCATGGTCCAAGCGGTACACGCGCAGATGGGGGATACCGTCAAAGCAGGTGATCCGTTGGTCACGCTGGAGGCTATGAAAATGCAGCATGTGCTAAAGGCCGCTCAAGATTGCTTAGTGGAAACAGTGCACGCTGCCGCGGGGCAACAAGTGCAAGCCCAAGTTGTTTTGATGGACGTTTGCCCCAGTGAATCGCCGAAAACCGGCTGAAATCCGCAAAAAGCTGCCTTGACGAACGGTCTATCGTTGACGAAACCGTAACTGTACCTGATTTATCAGGGTATTATTACGATTATGGACACAAAGGGGACCCCCATGGCCATGCAGCCCGGCAGCGTCGTTACTTTGAAAAGTGGCGGACCATTGATGACGATTGAAGAATTTGGCGAACACAAAGACGCAAGGTGCACTTGGTTCCACGATGGTGGATTGTGCCGGGAATGGTTTGGTCTTGTGGCTTTGCGTGTCGCGCCCACTACGGTGCCCCGTAAAACAAAAGACGAAGCGCCAAAAGCCTGATTAGGTTGATCGTTTTTGAATTCGGGCAGGGGAAATTCCCCTGCCTTTTTTGTTGGGGTCATGCAAAGTTCTTCAGGTATTTTTGTAAAGAATGGTTGGTGTAATGGCCCCTTGGATGAACTTGGTGAAACTGCCGCTTGCTTTGGGCGTGTTGGCTGCATGCGCGGGCTGCACAGGCAGTGGTGGACGCGCTTCTGATGCGCAGGCGTTTGAAAATGCTGTGGCACAAGTCGGTTGCACGGTCGGGTCTTATGACCAAGCCCAAAAAGTCGAACAAATCAGTGGTCTAAGCCCCGACCAGTTGGGTGATATTTTGCAATCCTATGCCCAAGAAGGCTGGGTTGTGCCCAATGAAGATGGCTTTCGTTTGATCATCGGTCCTTGCGCGCCATAAAGCGTGGCTAAGCGACGACTGACGCCGCAAGGGGCGGTCTTTGCCCACTTTGAATTCGGCTCCACGCGGCAATTGGGTCGCACCGATCGAAAACTTCGTTCCTTAGGACAAGACGCATTGCGTTGAATATGCTAGGGGGGCTTCAATGCGCATAAGCGCGGGAATAAAAAATAGGGGGACTTCACCTAATGAAACACGATGGAAAAACCGCAAAGGACTGCGTTTTTGGGTCATTGGCCATGGCGGCTGTTGTCGGGATTGTTGCAGCGATTTTGATGATTGTTTTGTCAAACATGGGCTGGCCTGGATCCATTTTTGTAGCTATCGTTTTGGCTGCCGTTTTGGCCGCTTTGCTGCTTTGGATTTTCTGCCGCCCACTGCCATCCGCTGAAGACCAAGTTGCATCGCATGGTTCGACTGGCGCTGGGGCAACCATGGCTGCAGGGGCCACTGCAGCTGCTGCAACGGCCGCCGTTGCCACCGCATCAGCCAGTGCTGCGGCACCTGCAACACCGGCACCAACTGCGAAAAAACCAGCGGCCAAAAAGCCAGCTGCCAAAAAAGCAGCAGCCAAAAAACCTGCACCCAAGAAAGCAGCTTCCAAAAAGGCAGATACAGGCAACAAAGATTACGACGGCGACGGCGTAATCGAAGGCAAGGACGAAGGCACCAAGCCAGCCACGCTGAAAGAAGCCCGTGGCGGCAAAGCCGATGATCTGAAGATGATCAAAGGCGTTGGGCCCAAAATGGAAAAGTTGTGCAACAAGCTGGGCTTTTACCACTTTGACCAAGTTGCCTCCTGGACTGCTGACGAAGTGGCATGGGTTGATGCGAACCTGGAAGGGTTCCGCGGTCGTGTGTCACGTGATGAATGGGTGTCCCAGGCCAAGATTTTGGCCGCCGGCGGCACCACAGCCTTCGCGAACAAAGTTGAAAAGGGCGGCGTCTACTAAACCCGACCTTTGGTAACCGGCGGCCCCCGGGTTCACCTGGGGGCCGTTTTCATGTGTGAAAGACCAATATGTTCCGTTCAGACCAAGACAAACGTGATCAAAAAACAGGCCGGATTGTCGCTGTTACCATTGCAGTTGCGGCACTGGCCACACTTTTTGCGCCAGCCATCACCGCGTCCCTTGGTCTTGGGGTCCGGTATGAGATGTTGATTTACTTGTTTGCACTGGCCGCCATGGGTTGGGCGGTGTTTGTGGCCTGTGGGCTGTGGCGTGCGCGGAACCGGTAACGGTTAAGTTGTTATCACACCAAAATATTTCCCAACGAAACTTTGTTTTACTTGAGCTAATCCACCGCCACCCTTAACCATAGGGCATAGTAATCGGAGCTTTGTCATGGTCGGCTTTTCGTCATTTTATTCTGTCCAAAAGACTTTGGGTGCTTTGGTCCTTGGGGTCGGCTTGGTGGTCTCTGGCGCCGTTGTGGCACAAACATCCCCCTACAAAGCCACCGCAGTAAAACGTCCTTTGCAAAGCCCCCCGCAGGCCAAGCTGACCCAATGGTTCGTAACCGTGTCGCGCAAGGATGGTCAGGTGGTTTCTTCGGCTGAAGTCCAAGCCGCCAGTCAATTCGCCGTGGCTAACGCCTGTGCTCGGGGACAAACTACATCTTTCGCCGAAGGCGTGCGGGATGGAAATGGCATTCGGTTTGAATTTATCTGTGCTGAACGCCGTTAATCCCTTGCGCGCCTGGCTTCTTTTTGGGGCGCTGGCGGTTTCGGCCTGTCAGATGCCCACACCGCAGCCGCAACCCAATGCGCCGTCTTTCGGCACATACCTGGGGTCTGAAACCCGGTTGCTGGATGGCGATTTGGTGAATTTCAAAGTGCGAATGTCCGGCAGTCTAGAAAAGCGTGATTTGATTGATTATTCCGAATGCGTGGCCGCCCAATATACCTTGGTACGCGGCTATGCCTTTGCACGGCACGTGCGTACCACCGTTGATCAGCAGGGCAGTGTTTGGGCCGCCGATGCGATTTACACCATTTCATCCACCATTCCACGGGGCCTGCGCACCATTGAGGCCGAGGTGATCGTGGATGCATGCCATGCGCGCGGCATTCCCACAGTTTAACCCCACACAATGGTGAACAGCGCAATTTCACGCTTCCCCTTGGGGCTGTCGCCGCTATGTTGGCGCACAAAGGTTCCGTTTGGCAGAAAGGTCCCAGCCATGCACGCACTTGGCACTCTGCGCTTGGAATGCGCCTGTGGTCATCAGGGCTGACGGGCTATGATGGCGATTTACGTACTGGCGTTGCCCTTGTTGGGGGCTTTGATCTGCGGGCTGGGCTGGCGGATCATCGGGGAAGGGGCGGCCGTTTGGTCTGCCACCGTGTCCATAACCGTGGCCTGTCTGATGGCCTGGTCCATTTTGCTGAACTCAGACGGATCTGTGGCCATCTATTTGGCGTTGCAGTGGATCGAAAGTGGCACGTTTTCCGCGGATTTTGGGGTGCGTTTGGACCGGGTGACCATGATATTTATGGTTTTGGCCACCTCCATTTCTGCAGCCGTACACTTGTTCAGTATCCAAGGATTGCGAAGCGGCGACTATTTTGAAGCAGACGAGGTGCACGCTCCGCGTTTTGTCGGGCTGGTGTCATTGTTAACCTTTGCCATGATTGCCTTGGTCACATCTTACAATCTGGTGCAATTGATCTTTGGCTGGTTATTGGCGGGCTGGACAGGCGCGCAGTTGATTGGCTTTCGGTATCGCACCACCATGGCCACTGTCACGGCGACTGGGGAATTTGCCACCGTCATGGTGGGCAGTGTTGCGTTGATCTTGGCCGCCGGGGTGGTGTTCGCGGGATTTGACACGGTGCGCATGATGGACGTTGCCACCTTTGTCCCTGACATTGGCGGGATGACTGTTTCTGTGTTCGGGCGGTCTTGGCCTTTGACAGAATTGGTGGGGGGCTTGGTGTTTGTCGCAGCAATGACCATTGCAGCCCAAGCCCCGTTGCATATGGGCTGGGTCGATGCTGCTGACACCCCAAGCCCGGCCGCGGCACTTTTGCAATCGGGTACATTGGCGGTGGCAGGGATCTTCGTGCTGATCCGCTTTTCGCCCATTTTGGAAGCGGCCTCTGGGGCACAGTCTTGGATAGTGACCTTGGGTGTGCTCGGGGCCTGTTTCACCGCGCTGTGCGCACTGGTGCAAAGTGATTTGCGCCGGGCCTTGGCCTTTTTGGCCAGCGCGCAAGTGGGGCTGATCATGGTGGCGGTGGGCAGCGGTGCTTACAGTGTGGCACTTTGGTTGGTGGTGGCATTCACCTTGTCCCAAGCCTTGCTGGTGTTGGGGGCAGGGTCAGTTATCCGAGCCATGGGCGGGGCTGGGGATATGCTGGGGTTTGGCGGTTTGCGCCAAAAGATGCCCGTTACTTTCTGGGCCATGGTTACGGGCGCTGTCGCTGTGGCCGGGATCGGCGTGCCGGGCAGTTTGGTGGGCATGGGGGGCTTCGCCCCGCGCATGGGGCTTTCCACCACCACACTCGTTTCTGCCCCATTGTGGGTGTTCTGGGCGGTGATGGCCGCCAGTTTCGGGATCGCCATGGCTGCTGGGCGAGTGGTGTTCTTGACCTTCAGCGGATCTCCACGCGGTCCCAAAGACGCCTTCAAATTGGCCACTGAAAGTTCTACCACCATGCTGGTGCCCCTGGCGGCCTTGGCCGTGGCTGCGATATTGGCGGGGTCCTTTTGGCAACCCGCCTTTTACAGCGATACATCGCGCATGAAGCAATGGTTCGGCATGGTGCATGTCATGACCGGCAAAGACAAATCGGTCATGGGCACGGATGCCGCCACTGAAAACAAACCGCTTGAACGACGCGCGTTTTATATTTCTCCTGCAAACACCGTTTTGGAAAAAAGCCAGAATGCCCCAGCTTGGGTGTCCATGGTGGCCGCTTTAACAGGGGTTTTGGGATTTGTTTTCGCTTGGCGGGTGTATGCGCGGGGGGCTCAAGGACCAGCGCGTCTGGCCAAGCTGTTTCGCCCGCACCACAGCTTTTTGGGTCAGGGTGGCTTTGCCGCCACGGCCATCGCGGCCGTCTTGGCGCGGCCAGCGCTGTCTTTGGGGCGGCTGTTGGAAAAATGGGGCGATCACCGGATCATTGACGGCACCGTTAACGCCATGGCGGGCGGATTGGCCAAGCTGTTTGGAAAGTCAAACTCCGGCGCGCGCTATACCTTTGTGTGTGCTTTGGTGATCGGGACCACGGGGCTGTTGGTGTGGATGACCGGCGGGGGGGCGGGGTAATGGACAATCTGCTGACGATCACCACTTTCACACCGCTGTTGGCTGCTTTGATTATGGGGTTCTTACTGAAAGGGCACGATGCGCCGGCGGTACTGAATGCCCGTTATCTGGCGTTGTACGGTACACTGGCCACGTTGTTCGTTGCCTTGTTTATTGTGGCGGAATTCGATCCCGGCACCGCCGATTTCCAGTTTGTCGAAGAACGCGATTGGGCCTTTGGCTTGGCGTACCGTGTTGGCCTGGATGGGATAAGCGCGCTGTTTGTGCTGGTGACCGCAGTGACGATGCCCTTTGTCGTTTGGGCGTCCTGGCGCGTGAAAACCCATGTTAAGGAATTGATGATCGGTCTGCTGGCCCTGGAAACCACATTGATCGGTGCATTTTGCGCCTTGGATATCGTCCAATTCTTTGCATTTTCTGAAGCCGCGTTTGTCTTGGTAGTGATCATGATCGGCGTTTGGGGCGGTGCCCATGGGCCAAGGGCCGGTATTAAACTTGCGCTGTATACCCTGATGGGGTCCGGCTTCATGCTGGCAGCGATCTTGACCCTGTCTAATGCGGCGGCCACTGCGGATATCACCAAATTGTTGATCCACAATTTCAACGCCGACCCGCGCGTTGTTTTGGGCTGGTCTGTTCCCGGTGGGCTTCAGACATTGGTGATGATCGCGCTGCTAATCAGCGTGGCCGTCAAATCCGCCATTTGGCCCTATCACGCTTGGACACCGCTGGCATTCCACCAAGCCCCCACGGCTTTGGCTTTTGTGGCGACTGCACTGGTTTTGAAACTGGGCATTTACGGGCTGGTGCGCATTGCGCTGCCGATGTTGCCCGTGGCGGTTGATGTTGTGTCACCCGCCGCTTTCTGGATCGCTGGCATTGGGATCGTGTATCTTTTGCTTGTGGCCCTGGTGCAACGCAACATCCGTCAAACCATCACATACGCCCTGGCGGCCCATATGGGGCTGGTGGTGTTGGGGCTGTTTTCCATGACCCAGCAGGGGGTGGATGGTGCCATCTTCCACGCGGTTGCGGCGGGCGTCATTTTTTCAGCCCTGTTTTTCTGTGCTGGGGTGATCCATGACCGGGACGAGGTTTGTGATTTTGAGACATTGGGCGGTCTGTTCCAACGCATGCCGCTGTTTGCCAGTCTGTTTATGATCTTTGTCATGGGCATGATGCTGATGCCTGGCACCATGGGATTCCCTGGGGCAATGTTGGCAGCGGTGGGCGCGCTTCAAGTTCAAACCTGGGCGGTTTTGGTGGCCCTGGCGGGGGTGCCCGTTTTGGCGGCTTGTGCCATGGGGCTGTACCGACGGGTCATGTTGGGGGAACTGATGCGTGGATCGTTGAAATCCATTGCAGACTTGGATCGCCGCGAAGGGCTGGTGTTGGGGGCCATGGCAGGGTTGGTGATTGGTCTTGGGCTGGTGCCTGCGGTGATCTTGGATTTCATCGGCGTCACCGTGGGCCATCTGGTGGACACCCATGCAGCCAATCTGGCGGCCGCCCGTGGATCTTGATCTGCCTCTTGGGGTCAGCGCCGTGTGGCACGATATGGTTCCGTCTACCATGAATCTGGCGACCCAATGCACCGTGCAACCGGGCCAACACCACTGGATCATGGCAGCGCACCAAAGCACAGCACGGGGGCGGCGGGGACGCACCTGGTTGTCCCCCGAAGGGGCCTTTGCCGGAACAGTGGTTTTGAACCCAAAGTGCACGCCAGATGTTGCCGCCCAACGGTCTTTTGTGGCGGCCTGTGCATTGTTTGATGCCTTGGCCCAGTTCATCAGCCCTGACAGGCTGGCCCAAAAATGGCCCAACGACGTGTTGTTGGACGGCGGTAAGGTGGCAGGCATTTTGTTGGAATCCGCATCCGCCGGGGGGCTTGTGACGCAGCTTTCCATCGGCATCGGTGTGAATTTGGGTAAAGCCCCGAACGGGGTCACCGATGCGGCCTTTGCCCCTAAAGGATTGGGGGATGTGTTGGCTGCACCGCCCACGGCACGCGCGTTCCTGCCGCATTTGGCGCAAGCGTTGGTGCATTGGGATACGGTTCTTCAATCGCAAGGATTCCCAACGATCAAGGACGCTTGGATGAAACAGGCTGCCCGTTTGGGACAATCTATCACTGCAATCACGGGCCAGGGCGCTGAAACGGGCACATTCCAAGGTATTGATGGCGAAGGCAATTTGCTGCTGTTGACGCCGCACGGCCAGAGGGCCATACCCGCCGCCGACGTCATCTTCTAACGACAGGGCATTTGTCATGCTTCTGACCATCGACTGCGGCAATACCAATACTCTTTTTGCGATCTGGGACGGAACCCGTTTCCTAGCCCAATGGCGCACGGCCACCAGCCACAAACGCACGGCGGATCAGTACCATGTGTGGCTGTCCACGCTGATGCGGCTGGAAGGTTTGGATGTGGCAATCACCGATGTGGTGATTTCGTCCACCGTGCCGCGTGTTGTTTTCAATTTGCGAGTCTTGTCGGATCGGTATTACGGCTGCCGACCAGTGGTGGTGGGCAAGCCTGATTGTGCATTGCCAGTGGATGTTCGTGTTGATGCAGGCACAGCGGTGGGGCCGGACCGTTTGGTGAACACGGTTGCAGGGTTCGATAAATACGGCGGTGATTTGATCATCGTGGACTTTGGAACCGCCACCACATTCGACGTAGTGGATGATGACGGCGCATATATTGGGGGTGTGATTGCACCTGGCGTGAACTTATCGCTGGAAGCGTTGTCCATGGCCGCTGCTGCGTTGCCCCATGTGGATGTGTCCAAGCCTGATGTGGTGATTGGGCGCAATACAGTGGCGTGTATGCAATCAGGTGTGTTTTGGGGATATATCGGTGTGGTGCGGGAAATCACACAACGGATCAAAGCCGAACGCGGCCGCTCCATGAAAGTGATTTCCACCGGTGGCTTGGCCCCGTTGTTTGCTCAGGGCGACAATGCGCTATTTGACGAATTTGACGATGATCTAACAATCCATGGGCTGACAGTGATAAATGCCCACAACAAGGATATTACATGAGCGCGAACCGCCTGATCTATCTTCCCCTTGGCGGAGCCGGGGAAATAGGAATGAATTGCTATGTCTATGGGTACGGACCCGTGGACAAAGAACGCTATATTGTTGTGGATATCGGTGTGGCTTTCCCCGACATGGACAGCAGCCCAGGCGTTGATCTGATTTTCCCTGATATCGCATGGCTCAAAGAACGCCGCGACCGGATTGATGGGATTTTCATCACCCATGGGCATGAAGACCATATTGGTGCTATTGGCCACACATACGCCATGCTGGGCGCCCCAATTTACGCGCGGGCCTTCACTGCAAACTTGGGCCGACGCAAGTTGGATGAATACGGCGTGGGTCCCAAGGCCATTCGCACCATGGAAGCCTGGCCCGAAACGGTAAAGGCCGGGCCGTTCACGGTGGGCTTTGCACCGATTTCGCATTCCATCCCGGAAAGTTCTGGCCTGGTGATCGATACGCCCACGGGCCGCGTCGTGCACACAGGTGATTTCAAATTGGACACCGACCCCTTGGTGGGGGAAGCCTGGGATCCAGAATTGTGGGCGGACATCGCCAAGCCAGGCGTCAAAGCGTTGGTGTGTGACAGTACCAACGTTTTCTCGCTGGAAGCGGGGCGGTCCGAATCCACCCTGGGCGGCAACATTACCAAAATGATCCAAAGCGCGGATCAAATGGTGGTGGCCACAACATTTGCCAGCAACGTGGCGCGTTTGAAAACTTTGGCAGATGCTGGCGTTGCTGCGGGGCGATCGATTTGTCTCTTGGGACGGGCCATGCGGCGCATGGTGGAAGCTGGTGTTGAAACCGGCATTTTAACTGACTTCCCTTCTACCATCAGCCCCGAAGACGCCCTGTCTTTGCCGCGGGGCAATGTCATGTTGTTGGTGACCGGATCGCAAGGCGAACGGCGGGCGGCCTCGGCCCAATTGGCCCAAGGTAAGTACCGCGGTTTGAAACTCAAAGATGGGGATACCTTCCTGTTTTCTTCCAAAACCATTCCAGGCAATGAACGCGGTGTGATCCGCATCATCAACCAGCTGTCTGAAATGGGCGTGGATGTGGTGGACGATAACGGTGGCGCGTATCACGTGTCAGGCCATGCGAACCGTCCTGATTTGCAAATCATGCACCAGGTTACAAAGCCGCAAATGGTCATCCCGATGCACGGCGAACACCGCCACTTGCGTGAACACAGCAAACTGGCCGCATCGGGCGGGTTGCAAAGCATTGTTGCCGTGAATGGCACCATGGTGGATCTGTCGGGCAATGCCCCAAAAGTTGCAGAATTCATTGAAACGGGCCGCGCATACTTGGATGGCAGCGTGCAGATTGGCGCCTTGGACGGCATCGTGCGTGACCGCATTCGCATGGCGTTGAACGGGCACATCATTGTGAACGTGATCATGGAAGGCAACGAACCCTTGGGCGAACCTTGGGTGGACCTGAAGGGGTTGCCTGAAATCGGCGACAGCAAAGCCCCCCTGGTGGACGTGTTGGAAGAAGATTTGAACCAGTTCATGATGCGCGCCAGTAAGAAAACACTGCGCGATGATGACGCCCTGGAAGGGGAATTGCGCAAAATCGCGCGCCGGACCGCCCAGTCTGAAATCGGTAAAAAGCCAGAGATGACTGTGGTGATCAGCCGCCTTAACTAAAGCCAAAAGGGCGGCCCCGGTGCCGCCCAAGACACAGGTGATGACACGCCATGACGACGCTTCTTTCTCAAATCAACTCCGCTTGTGCGGATGCCTTTGCAGCCTGTGGCTTTGACACCAAGTTCGCCGCTGTCCGTGAATCTGACCGTCCGGATATGGCTGACTTTCAGTGCAACGGCGCACTGCCCATTGGGAAAATGCAAAAACAAAACCCCATGGACGTGGCGGACCAAATCGTTGCGGCCTTGGCAGACAATCCTTTGGTGACAGTTGAAGCGGCAAAGCCAGGGTTCTTGAACTTTCGCGTGCGTGATGCTGGGCTTGCAGCCCAAATCAAAGCCGTGTCGGATGACCCGCGGTCTTTGGCGGCCATTGCCGCTGATCCGTTGAAAATCTTGGTGGATTACGGCGGGCCGAATGTGGCCAAGGACATGCACGTTGGGCATTTGCGGGCTGCCATCATTGGCCAAGCGTTGAAAACCATTTTGCGCTTCGGCGGTCATGATGCCGATGGGGACGTGCACCTGGGTGATTGGGGTTTGCAGATGGGGCAGTTGATTGCCTTTATCGAAGATCAGCACCCAGATTTGTTGACCGGCGGTGACATCACCATGACGGACCTGCAAGCTTGGTATCCCCAAGCCAGCACATTGTCCAAAACCGATGAAGCATTCCGCGACAAAGCCCGTGCTGCAACCATGGCGTTACAAGCCGGGCAGGCGGAATATTACGCCCTGTGGGAACGTATGCGGGCGGCCAGTGTCACAAGCTTGAAGCGCGACTATGATTGGCTGGGCGTTCAGTTTGAATACTGGAACGGCGAAAGCAAATACCAAGCCGCGCTGGACGCAATGGTGGACACATTGCAAGCCAGTGGCGTGGCAGAATTGGATGATGGTGCGATGATCATCCGCACGTCGGACAATGGCAAATTGCCACCGCTGATCTTGCGCAATTCCAACGGAGCTTATGGATATGGGGCCACAGACGTTGCCACGATCCAGGATCGGGTGTCAGACGCCGCATTGCAACTGATCCTTTACGTAGTGGATGCGCGCCAAGCCACGCATTTCAAACAAGTTTTCAAGTCATGTGAACGGGCAGGGTACTTGGATACAGTGGGGGCGGAACACATTCAGTTCGGCACGGTAAACGGCACTGACGGCAAGCCGTTTAAAACCCGCGCGGGTGGCACCATGCGTTTGGCAGATTTGATTGCAATGATGGTGGACGCTGTACGCGCACGCATTGATGCAGCAGGGCAAATCCCCGAAGCGGATCGGGCAGAAGTGGCCCAAACTGTGGCCCAGGCCGCCATCAAATTCGGGGAATTGTCCCACGACCGCGAAAAGAACTATGTTTTTGACATTGACCAGTTTGCCCAGTTCGAAGGCAAAACGGGGCCGTATTTGCAGTATACGTGTGTGCGCATTCAAACCCTGTTGGATGCCGCGGCCGCCGATGGGAAAGTTGCGGGCGACATTGCGGAAATTGGGGACGGCGGGCGGCACTTGGCGTTGGCTTTGGATGCGTTCCCAGCAGCCATCGAAAAATCCATTAAATCCCGCAAGCCCAGCCATTTGGCCAACCACGCTTACCGCATCGCGGAAGCGGCCAACGGATACTACCAGAAAAATCGCGTGTTATCTGCTGGGGTCACGGCGTCCAATGCAGCCACCCATTTGGCTGTGTTGACTGCGGCCCAAAGGCAGTTGCAATTGGCGTTGGATTTGCTGGGGATCGACGTGCCCGCGAAGATGTAAACGCTGGGCTGCGCGCATTTGCTTTAACTTGAATTTAAGAAAACCTCGTCCGGCGTTAACTTTTCGCCAGATTAACGCCGGTGTACAGCTTGTGACCCTGAAATTGGAGGCGTTTGGGTCAAAGGTTAATAGCCCGAACGGTGATGTGATTAGCTGTCTTGTGCTGCGCGGTACCAGGCCACAATCTTGGCGCGGTTTTCATCGGTCATTGTGCTGATGGCGTTGGGGGGCGGCATGGCGTGGGACAGGCCCGCCTGCAGATAAACCGCCTTTGCATTGCGGGCGATATCGCTTTGCGTTTCCAGGTGCACGCCCTTTGGGGCCCAGCGGATTCCGTCATAAAACGGCTCCCGCGCGTGGCACATGGAACAGTTTCCGCGAACGATGGAATACGCATCTTCGAACCCCGGCGCACTGGCATATCGTTTTTCATGGGCAGTCAGGGGGCGGGTTTCAGCCGTGTCGATATCCACCATGTTGCGCCCCGGCGCGACCGAAAGCCAAGCGATCAAGATCATCAACACTGCTGTCACAGCCCATGTCCAATGGGGGCCTTTGCCCGTGGCGTGCATGGTGTTGAAGTAATGCCGGATGGTCACGCCTGTCAGGAAAATCAGGCTGGCGATGATCCAAGCGTATTGAGTGCCAAATGCCAAGGGATAGTGGTTGGACAGCATCAAGAACACCACAGGCAATGTCAGATAATTATTGTGGGTGGATCGCAGTTTGGCGATTTTCCCGTATTTTGCATCCGGTGTGCGCCCGGCCTTCAGGTCCGCCACGACGATGCGTTGGTTGGGCATGATAATAAAAAATACGTTGGCTGTCATGATGGTGGCAGTGAAGGCCCCCAAGTGCAGCAGAGCAGCACGGCCCGTGAAGATTTGGTTGTACCCCCACGACATGGCCACCAGCAGCGCAAACAACAAAAGCATCAACAGCGTTGGGTGGTTGCGCAATCCTCGTTTGCACATTTGGTCATATGCCAGCCAGCCCACGGTCAATGATCCCGCAGAAATCAAAATGCCTTGCCAAAGGGACAAGTCAGCCTTTGTGGGGTCCAGCAAGTAAATCTCGCCGCTGACCCAGTAAATGACCATCAACAAGGCTGCCCCAGACAGCCAGGTGCCGTAGCTTTGCCATTTGTGCCAGGTCAGATGTTCAGGCAGGCGGGCAGGTGCCACCAGGTATTTTGTCGTGTGATAAAACCCACCCCCGTGCACTTCCCATTCTTCACCATAGGCCCCTTTGGGCATGCCATCAGCCGGCTTAAGCATCAGATCTAAAGCGATAAAATAGAAACTTGCCCCGATCCACGCCATGGCTGTGATGACGTGCAGCCACCGCACGGCAAAGCCGATCCAATCCCACAAAACGGCAAAATCATACATGGCAATGTCCTTTGGTCAGGGGCGAAGATCAGCTGCCGCGATAGGTGGAGAAGCTGTAAGGCGACAACAGCAGCGGCACATGGAAGTGCGTTTCAGATGCCATACCAAATCGGATGGGCACAATGTCCAAGAACCGTGGTTCAGATATGGTATGACCCTGTGCCGCCAGATAATCGCCTGCGTGAAACAGCAATTCATATGTCCCAAGGGCGAACTCTTCTGCCGGTAAAATTTGGGCGTCAGTTCTTCCGTCTTCGTTGGTGTGTACTGTTTTCAAGTGGGTTCGGGTGTCGCCATCCAATCGGTACAGATCAATTTTCAGATTTGCCGCTGGCAGACCACTGGCGGTGTCCAGAACATGGGTTGTTAAATATCCTGTCATCGCCGGTTTCCTTGTAAGGTGCGGGGTCTTGTTCGCCTAAATTTGTAAATAATTCTTGGGTTAAGACCGTTTCGAAAATAGACATAAATCACCGCTGACGGTTTTGAAATACAAGAAGGACATTCCCTTGACACGATATCCCCGCGACATGGCCGGATATGGCCCCACACCCCCCAATGCGCGCTGGCCTGGTGGGGCGAAAATCGCTGTTCAGATTGTGTTGAATTACGAAGAAGGCGGTGAAAACAATGTTTTGCATGGCGATCCGGCGTCCGAGGCATTTTTGTCAGAAATCACCGGTGCGGCGCCGTGGCCAGGGCAGCGCCATTGGAACATGGAATCCATTTACGAATATGGCAGTCGCGCAGGTTTTTGGCGATTGCACCGCATGTTGGCAGACACCCCCATCACTGTTTACGGCGTCGCCACAGCCCTTGCGCGGGCGCCCGAACAGGTAAAGGCCATGAAGCAAGCGGGTTGGGAAATTGCCAGTCACGGGCTAAAGTGGATTGAACACAAAGACATGTCAGAGGCGGAAGAAGCCGATCAAATCGCCCAAGCCATCGCGTTGCACACCGAAGTCGTAGGCGAAGCCCCGCGGGGGTGGTATACTGGGCGCTGTTCCATGAATACAGAACGTTTAGTGGCCCAGACAGGGCAATTTGATTACGTGGCTGATAGCTACGCCGATGATTTGCCGTATTGGGCACACTATAACGGGCATGATCAATTGGTGGTCCCATATACCATGGATTGCAACGACATGCGCTTTGCCATTCAGGCGGGGTTTACCCACGGGGATGAATTTGAACGCGCTTTAAAGGACGCCTTTGATACGCTCTACGCTGAAGGTCAGGAGGGAGCGCCAAAGATGATGTCCATTGGGCTGCATTGCCGCCTCATGGGCCGCCCAAGCCGCGCAGCGGCCCTGCAGCGAGTTTTGGACTACATCCGGTCCCACGAAGGGGTCTGGTTCGCCACACGGCTTGAAGTCGCCCAGCACTGGGCGCGCGAGCATCCTTTTGAAAAACAAAAACGCCCAAGCACCATGGATCGCGAAACTTTTGTGAAAGAATTTGGTGGCGTTTTTGAACACAGCCCATGGATTGCAGAAGGGGCCCATAGTTTGGAACTGGGGCCAGCCCACGACACGGTTGCTGGCGTGCACAACGCCCTGGCTCGGGTGTTTCGCACTGCCAGCGAAGATAAACGTTTGGGAGTATTGAACGCACACCCGGACTTAGCAGGTAAGCTGGCGGCTGCTGGCCGTCTGACAGCCGAAAGTACCGCCGAACAAGCTGGTGCAGGGTTGGACATGCTGACTGACGATGAACGGGCGATGTTCACCCAATTGAACGCCGATTACACTGCCAAATTCGGGTTCCCGTTTATCATCGCGGTAAAAGACAACACCAAAGAAAGCATCCAATCGGCTTTTAAGCGCAGGATCGGCAATGATCGCGACACCGAATTTTCCGAGGCCTGCCGCCAGGTGGAACGAATTGCGGAATTGCGTTTGGAAGAAAAGTTGGGTGCATGACAAAGATCACAATTCAACCCTTAAGCGCAGATGCCTTTGCCCGCTTTGGAGACGTGCTGGATACCAGCGGTGCGCCAGACAAAATCATCAATCAAGGGCTGTGTGGGCGTTACCACGACAGGGCGACACTGGATTTCAGCGACGGTCAAGCGGGAATCAGTCTATTTCAAGCCGAAACACGCACATTGCCCCTGACTTTGGACATGATGGAACGCCACCCTGATGGAAGCCAGGCATTTGTGCCGATGGCGATGGTGCCCTTTTTGGTGATCGTGGCGTCGGATATGGATGGAAAACCAGGAATTCCTGTCGCTTTTGAGACACGGGCCGGGCAAGCGGTGAACTTCCATCGCGGAACATGGCACGGTGTGTTGACTCCGTTGCATGGGCCGGGTCTCTTTGCGGTCGTGGACCGGATAGGGATGGGTCCGAATTTGGAAGAATACTGGTTCGATACGCCCTACTTGGTTGACCAATAATTCGCTGACCAAAACCGGCAGCATTACTTGATCCAAAGGGGACCTTTTCTCATGACCGATAATTCAATCGGGACGCCAGAACAGCTGCGCGATCCTAACTATACGCCGCCGCTGGCGAAAGCTGTGCCTTTGGGCATCCAGCACGTCATGGCGATGTTCGTATCCAACGTTACCCCGGCCATCATCATCGCTGGTGCGGCTGGCTTTGGTTTTGGCGCCCCAGGCGCTGATATTCCAACACTGATCTATTTGATTCAAATGGCGATGCTGTTTGCCGGTGTGGCCACATTGATCCAAACAGTGGGTATCGGGCCCATCGGTGCAAAGCTGCCCATCGTTCAAGGCACAAGCTTTGCGTTTCTGCCTGTAATGATCCCGGCCATGATCGGTGCTGGAACCGCTGGCTTGGCGGGTCTGATGACTGGTGTTGTTATCGGTGGTCTTTTCCACGCGTTTCTGGGCCTGTTTGTCGGCAAAATTCGCTTTGCCCTACCACCATTGGTGACAGGTCTGATCGTTTTGATGATCGGTCTGGCCTTGATTAAAGTTGGCATCGAATACGCCGCTGGCGGCGCAGGTGACTTCAACCGCAGCAAACCCACATGGGGTGGCTGGAGCAATTGGTTCCAAGCTGGTGTCGTAATTGCGGTTACCTTGGCTTTGAAATTCTTTGCGCGTGGTTTGCTGTCGGTATCTGCCGTTCTGATCGGTTTGATCGTTGGCTACATCCTGGCTTACGTGATGGGTGACGTGAACTTGGACGGCGTTGGCCGTGCGGGTTGGTTTGCATTGCCAAGCCCCTTCAAGTTCGGGTTCGAACTGAATTGGGCTTTGATCATCGGCATGTGTCTGATGGCGTTTATTTCTGCCATTGAAACTGTCGGCGACGTATCAGGTATCACCAAAGGTGGTGCTGGTCGCGAAGCCACTGACAAAGAAGTTGCCGGTGCCACATTTGCAGACGGTCTGGGCTCCGCAATCGCCGGTGTATTCGGCAGCTTGCCAAACACATCTTTCAGCCAAAACGTTGGTCTTGTGGCCATGACAGGCGTGATGTCACGTCACGTTGTAACCATCGGCGCGATCTTCTTGATCATCTGTGGCTTGATCCCAAAAGTCGGGGCCATTGTACAATCCGTGCCAATCCAAGTTTTGGGCGGCGGTGTGATTGTTATGTTTGGGATGGTAGCAGCCGCTGGTGCCTCCATGTTAGCTGACGTCAAATGGAGCAGCCGCAACATGGTGATCTTCGCTGTTGCTTTGTCTGTGGGTCTGGGCCTGCAACAAGTGCCAGACGCCATGGCATTCTTGGGCAACACCATGAAGATTTTGCTGACATCTGGCCTGCTGCCAGCAGCATTCATCGCCATCGTGTTGAACTTGGTTTTGCCTGAAGACCTTGGCTAACCTAACACACCTAAAAATAAGAAGACGCGTTCTATTTGGGGCGCGTCTTTTTTTGTCCAATTAGATTGGGGCGGATTAACCGTAAGACTGAACGTCAGACCCCGCCAATGCGGCAATGTTTAACAACCCACGTGCTGTGACAGATGGCGTCACGATATGGGCGCGGTTGCCCATGCCCATCAAGATGGGTCCAACTTCCACACCACCGGCGGCGGACTTCAGCAAATTGCGCGCAGCCCCCGACGCATCGGTGTTTCCATAAATCAAAACATTGGCCTGTCCGGTCAAACGGTTGCCGGGTAATTCGCGTTCCCGCAGCACCGGGTCCAATGCTGCATCCGTGTGCATTTCGCCTTCGTATTCAAAGTCGCTGGGGGCCGCGTCCAAAATTTCCAACGCAGCGCGCATGGCACGGCCTGACGCACTGTCACGATTGCCAAACTGTGATCCTGAACACAGCGCAATCTTGGGGTCCAAACCGAACCGCCGCACATGGCGCGCTGCGGCACGCACTGTTTCTGCTAGCTGTTCTGGCGTTGGTTCAGTGTTCACGTGGGTGTCTGCGATGAACAGGGGTCGTTCATCCATAATGATCAATGAAAGCGCCCCCACAGCATGCAGTCCGTCAGTGGCCAACATTTGCTGCACATAATTCAAGTGCCAGTGATACTGGCCAAAGCTGCCGCAAATCATGCTGTCAGCGTCACCGCGTGCCACCATCACTGAGGCAATGGCCGTGGTGTTGGTGCGCAGCACCGCGCGGGCCAGCTCTGGCGTCACGCCATTGCGTTGCATCTTGTGGTGATATGTTTGCCAGTACTCTTTGTAGCGATCATCTTGCTGCGGGTTCACCACTTCCACGTCTTTTCCCAAGTCCAGCGGTAAGCCAGCCCGATCCACCCGTGTTTGGATCACTTCGGGGCGTCCGATCAGGATGGGCGTATCCACACCTTCTTCCACCATGGCTTGGGCGGCACGAATAACACGATCATCCTCCCCTTCAGCAAAAGCGATGCGGCGTTTTGCTTGTTTTGCAGCCGCATATACGCTGCGCATCAACAAGCCAGACCGGGTCATTTGCCCTTCCAGGTGGCGCTTGTATGCGTCCAAATCGATGGGCTTTTGTGCGACGCCAGACTTTATTGCAGCTTCAGCCACCGCATGGGCGATGATGGGCAACAGTCGCGGATCAAACGGCTTTGGAATCAGATAGTCTTGGCCGAAGGACAGGGTTTCACCACGATACGCTTGGCCCACTTCGAGTGACGTTGTTTCACGGGCCAGGGCGGCAATGGCTTCCACACAGGCCAGTTTCATATCGTCATTGATATCTGTTGCGGCCACATCCAACGCGCCGCGGAAGATAAACGGGAAACACAGCACGTTGTTCACTTGGTTGGCGAAGTCCGAACGTCCCGTGGCGATCAGTGCCTTGGGGGAAGCTTTGCGCGCAATATCTGGCATGATTTCGGGCGTGGGGTTGGCAAGCGCGAAAATAATTGGTGCCTCTGCCATGGTGGCCACTAGTTCAGGTTTTAAAAGCCCAGGGCCAGACAGACCCAAGAACATGTCCGCGCCTTTGATGGTATCTGCCAGTGTTCGATCTGCTGATCCATGGGCGAAGGCCATTTGCTCCGGGGCCAAATCAGTGCGGGCTTCGTGCAGCACGCCGTCTTTGTCAAAGATGTGAATGTTTTCCGGTTTCACACCCATTTTGCGCAGCATGGTGTGACAGGCAATGCCCGCGGCCCCGGCGCCCATACCCACGACTTTGATATCTTTTGCCTTACGCTCGGTCAGTCGGAAGGCGTTGCTGGCAGCGGCGGCCACCACAATGGCAGTGCCGTGTTGATCATCATGGAACACAGGAATGTTCATGCGTTCCTTGCAAATGCGTTCCACCACAAAGCAATCGGGCGCCTTAATGTCTTCCAAGTTCACGGCCCCAAAGGTGGGTTCCAACTTGCACACCAAATCCGCCAAGGCTTCTGGATCGGATTCGTCTACTTCGATGTCAAAACAATCCAAACCCGCGAACTTTTTGAACAGGACCGCTTTGCCCTCCATAACGGGTTTAGACGCTTGCGCCCCGATGTTGCCCAAACCCAAAACGGCAGTTCCATTTGATATCACCGCCACCAAATTTCCCTTGGCAGTGTACCGTGCGGCATCCATGGGATTGGCGGCAATTTCTGTGCACGCTTCGGCCACCCCTGGCGAATACGCACGGGCCAAATCGCGCCCTGTATCCATGGGTTTGGTGGCGCGGATTTCCAATTTCCCTGGCTTCGGGAATTCGTGATAATCCAATGCGGCTTGACGTTCCTTGGCGGCGGCGGCTTTATCTTGGGTCAAAGTATTTCCCGAAATTGAAAATTTTGAGTTCTGGTTTTTGTCTTTGCAGGCAAACCGTTAAACGCCCCGGACTGGGCCCAATTCCATGTGTCGATTCACATCTTTGTACAGCAAATACCGGAAACGGCCTGGGCCGCCAGCGTAACACGCTTGCGGGCAAAACGCGCGCAACCACATGTAATCGCCGGCTTCGACTTCCACCCAATCTTGGTTCAACCGGTAAACGGCTTTGCCTTCCAACACATACAGCCCGTGTTCCATCACATGGGTTTCGGCAAAGGGGATTATGGCGCCAGGTTCAAACGTGACGATGTTAACGTGCATATCGTGGCGCAAATCATTGGGTTCCACAAAACGGGTGGTGGCCCATTTGCCGTCTGTGTCCGGCATCACGTTGGGTGCCACATCCGCTTCATTGGTCACAATCACGTCTGGGGCATCCAACCCTGGCACAGCCACATATCGTTTGCGGACCCAATGAAATACGAAATTTTCGTCGCCAGTGTTGTGCAACCTCCAGTCTGTGCCAGCGGGTAAATAAGCGTATCCGCCAGGGGTCAGGGTATGGGACGTACCGTCGACCGACAAAACTCCAGATCCCCCAACAACAAACAAAACTCCTTGGGCAAGCGGGTCTTGTTCGGGTGTGTTGGATCCGCCGCCCGGTGCCACTTCCATGATGTATTGCGAAAACGTTTCAGCAAATCCACTTAACGGCCGGGACAAAACCCACAATCTGGTGTTTTCCCAAAAAGGCAAAAAACTGGTGACGATATCGCGCATCGTGCCTTTGGGGATGACCGCATAGGCGTCAGTGAACACCGCACGATCGGTCATGATTTGCGTTTGCGGCGGGTGGCCACCCGGTGGCACGTGGTAGTTCTGGGACACAAGCGGCATCCTTTGGGTTGAGGGTTGCGTTACTTTAATCCCATTCCCACCAGTGATACCACCTTCATCGACAAGGGGTGCGTTTCTTGTGGCACGGACCTGGGCTTGATATGGGCAGGGCAATCGAACACGGGCCTAAAGGAATTCCCAATGATTGAACGTATTGATTCCGGCGAACGGTCGTCAAAAATTGTTAAGCACAACGGAGTGGCTTACCTTACAGGCCAAGTCGCAGAAGGGGACACCATCCAAGAACAGGTGTCCATTTGTCTTCAAAAGATCGACGATTTGCTGGTGCGTGCTGGGTCCTCACGTGAACAAATGTTGCGTGTGACCATTTGGCTGGCGGACATGTCGGATTTCAAAGGTCTGAATGAAGTTTGGAATGCTTGGGTGCCTGCGGGCCACGCCCCGGCGCGCGCGTGCGGCCAAGCCAGATTGGCTCGTGAAGAACTTAAAGTAGAATTCATTGTAGACGCCGCCTACGAATGAAGCTGTTTCCGGTGAAATCCGCCTTACAAAGCGGATTTCATCGCCACCAACAGTGCGTGATGCAAAGACCCGGCAGATGAACGCGGTCCGATCACTGTGATCTTTGCAGGATCATGGCACACTAAGAAACATCCCAAATGATCAATGCTTGTGCGTGTGGCTTCACCGCCTGTCCATGATCTAACGGGGGCAGGACACAGGCGTTCAAAGACATCCGCCAATCCTTGACCAGTCAGATCAAAGCGGCACCATCCATCCGTTTGTTCAGTTACACTTGCGCTGGCTTTGGCCTTAGTGATCAATTGCTGGGCCAAATCTTCGTGGCTGGCAAAGGGGGCCATGACCATCCACTGATCGGGGCCCATCCAAATCGCAGAAATGTCACCTTTGGTGGCGTGACCTGGGGCAGGGGGCGTGCCGCCGATAAATGCTTTGAGTGCTGTTTTAGCCTTGGTTTCAGCGCCCATGCGGGCAGCAAAACTGGCCAGCGCCGTTTCAATGTTTTCCGTCAAAGTGACAGAACCGTGTATGTCAACTTGCGGCTTTTTTTGCCCCAACGGCGTTATGGGTTGAAGATCATGCACGAAGCCGTTCCCCCTCTGGGTCGATGAAGTGGGCAGACACAACTTCCACGTCGTGGTCCAAACCTGTCAGCGGGCTAACCAATCGAACGATTTCGCCCAAACGCGTGTCTCCGGCTTTCAAATAACCAATCCCAATGTGGTGGCCCAGATTGGGCGAATAACAGGCCGAAGTGACATACCCTTGGTCATGGGCGGCATCCACGGTTGTGCCTTTGGTCATCAGGTGGCTGCCAGCAGGGACAGGGTCATTTGCATCCACAGGTTTGAAACCCACCAGGCGCAAATCACCTTCTTGGTTCAGCCCTTCGCGCTCAGACAAGGTGGAGCCGATACTGTCTTTCTTTTTGTTCACCATCCGCCCCATCCCAAGGTTTTGGGCCGTTGTGGTACCATTGAGTTCGTTGCCGGCGGCGTGGCCCTTTTCAATGCGCATCACGCCCAAGGCTTCGGTGCCGTAAACCACAACATCGAACTCTTTTCCTGCTTCCACCATTTTACGGATCAAAGCATCACCGTACCGAGTGGGAACCGCAATTTCGTAGGCCAGTTCGCCTGAAAAGCTGATGCGGAACAGCCGTGCCCGAAGGCCGCCGCTCACGGTGATTTCACCGCAGCCCATGTAAGGGAAGGCTTCGTTGCTGATGTCGTGGTCATCGTCCACAACCTTTTGCAACAGTTTCCGGGCATTGGGGCCTGCGACGCTGAACTGGGCCCAAGCTTCCGTGGTGGAAATCAACTGCACGTCCATGTCAGGGAACAGACATTGGCGCACAAATTCCATGTGGCGATACACGGCCACAGCATTGGCGGTGGTGGTGGTGACCACGAAGTGATCTTCTGCCATTCGTGCCGCAGTGCCATCGTCCATGGCGATGCCATCTTCGCGCAACATCAAGCCGTACCTGACTTTACCCACCGGCACTTTGGCAAAGGGGTTACAATAAATCTTGTTCAAGAACGCTGCCGCGTCTGGGCCTTGCACGTCGATCTTGCCCAAAGTTGTGACATCACAAATGCCAACAGATTTACGGGTTTGTGCAACTTCGCGGTCAACAGACTGACGCCAACTCGTTTCACCTGGACGCGGGAACCATTGCGCGCGCAACCACATTCCAACTTCCACGAATACGGCCCCGTGTTCTTCGGCCCATGTGTGAGACGGTGTTTTGCGCACGGGGCGGAAATCAGCATCCCGCGACCGCCCGGCCAACACGCCAATGGCCGTGGGGGTATAGGGCGGGCGGAACATTGTGGTGCCCACCTCAGGAATTTGTTTACCGGCCACTTCGGCCATGATCGCAAGACCGGACATGTTCGATGTTTTGCCTTGGTCGGTTGCCATGCCCAATGTGGTGTAGCGTTTCAAATGTTCGACGGATGTGAAGTTTTCCTTGTGGGCCAGCACCACATCCTTCGCGGTGACATCGTTTTGCTGATCCAGCCAGGCGCGTTTTGCGCCTTGGACGTGCCAAAAAGGCGTGATGGACACGGGTGCATCCTCTGCTAAAGGCAAATCCTGCGCTTTGGCCTTAATCCCAATCGCGCCCAATGCTGAGACAGCCGCATCCATGCCACTGGTCAGAGCGGCTTGCGTGGTAAATTCGCCCATGGCAGCGCCCGCAACATGCAGGCCCGGGGGCAGAGTGCCGGCCGGAGCGAAGGCCGCGATATCATCCCGCCATTCGGGACGGCCCCGCTGATGACAGGTCATGTGCACGTTGGGGTTCCAGCCACCAGAAACGCCAAGCGCCCCGCAGGTTAAGGTCTGGGTGGTGTCATCGGACAGGGTCACTTCTACGCAGGTCAAGCCAAGACGGCCTTGGGTGTTGGTGATCTGACCGCCAGCGATGGTCCGATACATATCGGATTGCGGTGCATTTGCGCGCGTGTCCACAACGCCGGCGATTTTCACGCCCTTGGCCTGCAAATCCAAAGCGGTGCGGTGCCCGTCATCGTTGTTTGTGAATATCGCCACTTCATGCGCAGGCGTTGCAGCCCAACGATTGGCATAGGCGCGCATGGCCCCCGCCAGCATAATGCCAGGACGGTCATTCATGTGGAACCCGATGGGGCGTTCTGTGGCACCGGCCGCCAAAACAGCTTGTTTGGAATAAATGCGCCACAGAATTTGACGCGGCTTGCCGTCTTCCGGGGTGGCCAAATGGTCAGACACGCGTTCCACTGCGCCATAGATGCCGTGGTCAAACGCACCAATGATTGTCGTGCGGGGCATCACCCGCACGTTGTCCATGGACGCCAATTCCGCAACAGTACTGGCGGCCCAATCCGAACCTGCCCCCTCGCCAACGACAAATGTTTCGGCGTTTAAGCGCCCACCCAGCACGAAATCTTCGTCCGCTATGATCACTTGCCCACCTGCGCGGCCTGCTGTCAGGGCTGCGGCCAAACCAGTGGGACCCGCGCCAATGATCAGCAAATCACAATGCAAGAACCCTTTGTCGTAACTGTCGGGGTCGGGGCGGTGATCCAAGGTGCCCAATCCGGCGGCTTTGCGAATGATGGGTTCGTAAATCTTTTCCCAGAATGCCGCTGGCCACATAAAGGTCTTGTAATAAAACCCCGCCGATAAGAACGATGAAAATCGATCATTGATGGCCATGACGTCCCACTTCAAAGACGGCCAACGGTTTTGCGAATTGGCCGTCAGCCCATCGAACAATTCCGCGGTGGTGGCGCGGGTGTTGGGTTCTTTGCGGGCCCCATCACGCAATTCGACAATGGCGTTGGGTTCTTCTGATCCGGCAGTTAACGGCCCACGGGGGCGGTGGTATTTGAAGGATCGGCCCATCAAGCGCACATCGTTGGCCAAAAGCGCGGATGCCAGCGTATCGCCTTTGTGGCCTTTCATCCATTTGCCATCGAATTTGAAAGACCAGGTTTCGGAGCGGTCGATCAGCCCCCCATCTAAACGGTTCTTCTGGGTCATTTTGTACGTCCCTCAGCCCGGGCCACATCGCGGGCCATTTCAACGGAAGTGATTTCATGGGTTGTCGTGTCGCGGGTGATCACCAACCAGGACCGATCACCGCCTTCGTGAAACCAAAGCTCTCGGTGTAATCCGGCCGGGTTGGCACGTTGATATCCGTATTCCGCAAATTGGGCCACGGCGTCATCTGCCTCCCAATTGGGGCGGTGGATCATGGACGCATCGCCCAGATAAGTGAATTCTGCACTGTCGCGGGGGCCAAGAAGGGGGTGGTTGATAATCATGTCCGGGATCCCATCAATGCAAGTTCGGCTGGTTGCCCATGCCCTTTTCATCGATCATCAGCCCTTTGGCAAAACGATCAAAACGATATGCTGTGGCGGTGGGGTGGGGCGCGTCATTGGCCAGCAGGTGGGCATAGACGTATCCAGAAGCGGGCGTGGCTTTGAACCCGCCGTAACACCAGCCGCCATTGAAATAGAGACCGTCGATGTGCGTTTTGTCGATGATGGGCGATCCGTCCATGGACATGTCCATGATCCCGCCCCACATCCGCAAAAGCCGCGCACGCCCCAGCATCGGGAAAATCGCCATGCCACCTTCGCAGACGTCTTCCACCACGGGCAGATTGCCGCGTTGGGCGTAAGAATTGTAACCGTCTATGTCGCCGCCAAAAACCAAACCGCCTTTGTCCGACTGGCTGCAATAAAAGTGACCCGCCCCAAATGTAATCACCCCAGGCAAAAGTGGCTTCAAACCTTCAGACACAAAGGCCTGCAAGACATGGCTTTCAATGGGCAAACGCATGCCTGCTTTTTCCATCACGCGCGAAGATGATCCCGCGACACAAGACGCCACTTTCTTGGCTTTGATGGTGCCGCGTGAAGTTTGAACGCCCTTACAAACCCCGTTTTCAATCACGAACCCGGTGACTTCGCAGTTTTGAATAATGTCCACACCCAACTGATCTGCCCCGCGGGCGTACCCCCAGGCCACGGCATCATGGCGCACGGTGCCGCCACGGTGTTGGGCCAGACCGCCCTTGATGGGGAAACGCGCATTTTCTGTGTTCAAGAACGGATAACGCTTCTTGATCTGGGCTGTCGTCAACAAGTCTGCGTCTGCGCCGTTCAACATCATGGCATTCCCACGGCGAATAAACGCATCGCGTTGGGCATCAGTATGGATCAGGTTCAAAATCCCACGTTGGCTGACCATGGCGTTGTAGTTCAGATCCTGTTCCAAACCTTCCCAAAGCTTGAGGGAAAATTCATAAAAAGGTTCGTTTCCGTCCAACAGATAATTGGACCGAATGATGGTGGTATTCCGGCCTACGTTTCCTCCGCCGATCCAGCCCTTTTCAATTACTGCAATGCGTTTGCCGCCGTAAACCTTGGCCAAGTAATACGCTGTGGCCAAACCGTGCCCACCACCGCCGATAATGATCGTGTCATATTCAGGCTGTGGATCAACATCACGCCAAGCTGGGCCCCAGCCACGGTGCCCGGTCAGGGCTTCTTTGATAACTTTGAAAGCAGAATATCGCATGGAATCACACTCCGTTCACGACACATTGCCTTGGATTGATGCGTTTAACAGCGGTCTTTGCCGACAAAGGTGGTGTCAAATCGGACATCATGTCGAATTTGTCGGTTGGGTATCGCTTCAACTGTCACCATATTTTTAGTGGAGAGCGTAATTCCCCGAAACCAAGCGGTCGTTTGCCCAACTGAACATGAAATACGACAGAGAATGCAAGGATATGGCAGAGAGACAGTCTGCATTACTTATTCTTTAAGTGTTTGAAAGTAAGGCGGTAAATTTTGTACGTTACAAAACCTACCACATAAAGAACCACACCACATGGTCAATTACGCGTTGTTCCGCTTTGAAATTCGCTGCGTTCGACTTTGACTCGACTCAATTTTGGCGTTTTGACTGAGGTTAGGTTTGGGGTGGTGCTTGTTTTGCGAATTTTGGTCTTGTGTTTGTTGTTTGCGGTTTATGCTTTGCCTGCGCAAGCCGACCGATTTAGCGCATTGTTTTCTCCGATTGATACCAAAAGACTGTCGTTCGATGACAAACGATATTTGCAAACTGCACTCGCCTTTGAAGGATACTACGTCGCTTTGATTGATGGCGTTTGGGGCAACGGAAGCAATCGCGCGTTGTCCAACTACTCTTGGCAGGAATTGTCAGAAGCCCCTGAGGTGTGGCATATGGCTATGCTAACGGTCGGTCAGATTGAGCGAAATAAACATGATGGGTGGGACATATTGGCCCCTGATGGATTGGGACTGTCGTTTTTATATCCCTTCAAAACAGGCGAAAGAGGCGGCAATAGCGGACACATGATAAACCGCGAACATCGCAGGTCCTCGCTTCGGTATTCATACACAGTGTCCGATGCGGCGAAGGCACGTCGCTTACATGATTTTGCTTGGGAAAGTCGTGCAACCTGGAAAGAGCCATACACCGTTGGCAACGACAAGTATGTTATCACATCCATTGAAAAGCCCGACGCAACCAGATTGTACGTTCGGTCCGATTTCATAGACGGTTATTGGTCCACAATTCTCCTATCCGCAAAACGACGGGATAAAGATATTCTTCAAGCCGTTGCGTCCAGCATCGACAAAGGGCGCGGACGGTCAATTAAAATTACCGATGGCGGCTATCTGGACAGAAACGTCTTGCTTGCAATCAAGTATGCAGAACATCTTGAAGAAAAAGACCGGGCAAAGACGCCCCCCAAGGCATCTCCGGCGCAAGTGGCATCAACCAAGCCAAAACCGACGCCGCCACAAACCATAGGAACGGGAAGCGGTTTTTGGGTGAGTGAAGATGGCACCGCAATGACCAACGAACATGTGGTTGAAGATTGTTTGCGGATTTCGATAAATGGCGAACCTGCTAGAGTTTTGGGTTCATCCGCAGACTTTGACCTCGCTCTTTTGAAGTTGGTCAATGGCAAGGAAACCAAACCTGTCCAATTCTCCGACAAACCAGCGCCGCTCAATTCGGATATCACAGTCGTCGGATTTCCTTTGAATAATAT
>JAHDCP010000024.1 GCA_020629775.1 Planktomarina sp. | reverse complement strand
CTGGTGGTGCAGCACGGGTTCACCACGAACCTGAAGGGCATTGAATGGCTGCGGCGTCACTTCCCGGACCACCGGGTGCACACCGTCAATTTCCCCGGGGACCCGTACCCCATCCACATCGACGCCACCTTCACGCCGTTGCGTCCGGGTCTGATCCTGAACAACCCGCAGCGCCGTCTGCCCGAAGATCAGCGCAAGATGTTCAATGACAATGATTGGGAAATCGTTGATGCAGCCCAACCCGCCCACAACGCCCCACCGCCGCTGTGTTATTCATCCACCTGGTTGTCGATGAACGTGCTGGTGTTGGACCCAAAAACCGTCTGTGTGGAAAAATCCGAAGTTTACCAAGCTGAACAAATGGACAAGCTGGGCATGAACGTTGTGGAAGTTGAATTGCGTGATGCGTATGCGTTTGGTGGCGGGCTGCACTGTTGTACGGCCGACGTTTACCGCGAAGGCGGTTGCGAGGATTACTTCCCCAAGCAGTGATCACATAACGATGCGCGACCCGCGTTCTGGGATGGCCAGAAAGTTCAGGGTCGCGCGGTGCTGTTCAACATCAGCCCAACCAATTTCGATGCGTGCGTGACCTGCAGGTGTTTCCAAAAGTGCAGCCAAATACCGTTTTTGCGGGACTTGTGGATCCAAGAACTCGATTTCCAAAGACGTACCGTTTATGGGCAGCAGCATCGAACAAATTTCAATCGTGCCATCATCGAACATCAGCGCGGTGCCCGCGGACTTGGGGGCGGAATTGTCAGAAAGGAAGTTAACCTTTCCAACAAGTTTTGCTGTGCCTGAAGGCCGTTTTACGAAATCAAAAGCCATTGATGACCACTTTCTATTGCTTGATTTGGAAATACTCGCTTAACGGTAGCATTCCAAATTTAATCAACCAAACGCCAAATAGGTGTTACCCTATAGTGTAATCAATTTTCGTGAGATCGCAATGGCAACTGCATGGGTGGCAGAATTAGCCCCCAGCGTTCGCCTGGCTTTTTCCATTCTTTTTTTGACCGTTTCTTTGGAAATGCCTTCCATTTCCGCAATTTCCTGTTGGGTTTTTCCGCGGGCAGCCAAAGACAAAACGTCCAGTTCTGCTTGGGTGATTTGCGTGGCCTCGCCGATATATCCTAGGATTCGATTGAAACTGGTTTCCAGGAACGTCAGTTCTTCATCGGTGAAATCCCTGTCATCACGAGAAACAGAAAAGATGTTCCGGCTTGTTCGGCTTTTGCCTGTTTTGTAGGAAAAAACGGCCCCATAATTCAGCCCGTATTCTTTGGCGCATTTCATCACATGGTCGTTCAAAGCGATCTTGCGAGTGGCCGCAATTTCGGACCAACGCACCACCCCTGTGTTCCAAGCAGCCCAATATAAAATCGGGTCAATCAATGCGAAGCGGTTGGCAATATATCTGTTCTGCCATCCTTGCGGGAACGTCGATCTGTAATATTGCGGGGTCAAGTTTCGAAGGTTCACCACCATGACGTACCCTTTTGTGGATACAAACTTAATGGCGGCTTCTTCGCCCTCAAAATTGGGGATCATGCTTTCGAACATTGATTCACCTTAAGGTGTAGTCGTTGTGCTATACAATCTTTTTTAGTGTATGGTGAAGATGAAATAGGGATGTTTGCATGTGGAAATTTCAGTTTTGAAGATGCCTGGTGGCATTGCGCGATGGGATTTAGTGGTTGATTATCTGCGTCTGCGCAGTGCCGTTTTCATTGATAAAATCGGTTGGGATTTAACCACCGTCGAGGAAATCGAATATGAGCAGTATGACGTTGGCGCAGGCACCGTTTACATTGTCGGCCATGAAAATGGGCGTGTCATCGGCGGCGCACGTTTGGTGCGATGTGACAATTCGGTTGGAAATGGGCGAACGAAAAACACCTATATGATCAATGATGCGTTTCACGGCAAAATAGGGCTGCCCTCCAATATTTGTTGGAACACCCCGCCCACCGACGAAAAGTCATGGGAATTGTCCCGGTTGGTGGCGATTGAAAACAAGGGAATGGTGGGCAAGCAAATCTTGGATACGGCCAATGCTTACATAAAAATGCATGGTGGTGAGCGATGTCTGTTTCTGGGCTGGCATGCCTTTATGCGGATGGCCAAGCGGTATGGTTACAATCCCAAGCAACTTGGTGACGTCGTTAAAGAAGAAGGCAAACCCTATGTTGCGTTCGAGTGTGACATTATTTGACAAAATGGCTGTTGCAGCTCCCGGTCCTAGGACCAGTAAAGTCGCATTGGGTTATCCACCAGAAGCTTTTGTTGCTGTGTCTTTGTGCGCGCAATACGCGGGATATATTCCACCAGCCTGCCATCGTCTGGCATATGTGACTTCATATTCGGGTGCGGCCAATCGGTACCCCAAAGAACTTTGTCTTCGAATCGGTCAATGATCGATCGGTAAAACGGAACGACATCATCATAAGGTGCGCCTTGGGCAGTTAGCCGTTCTGGGCAGGTAACCTTAGTCCAGATGTTTTCATTTTCTGACATTAAACGGATGAACCGTTCAAAATCGGGATCATCAACCCCTTTGGTAACATCCGGTCGCCCCATGTGATCCACGACAATAATTCCGGGCAATTGGCGCAAAAAAGGTTCCAGATCTTCTAAATCTGCCGCTTCGAAATAGACCACGATTGACCAACCAAATTCCTGTATCTTTTCGGCAATCCCAATGAACACCTCCCGTGGTGTTGCATCTACCAGGCGTTTGACAAAATTGAAGCGTACACCGCGTACACCGGCTTGGTGCATTTCGGCCAGATGATCCCGGGTGATATCCGCACCCACGCTGGCCACGCCGCGTGCCAAATCACCCGCAGTTCGACAGGCATCCACCATCGCGCTGTTGTCTTTGCCGTGACAGGTAGCTTGTACAATCACATTTCGGGCAAATCCTAGATGATCACGTAGGGCATAAAGCTGATCCTTGCCGGCATTGCACGGCGTGTACTTTCGTTCAGGAGCAAATGGAAACTCCGGCGTTGGACCAAAAACGTGGCAGTGGGCATCTACCGCACCGTCTGGCAAAATAAAGTTGGGGGTCTTCGGGTCCGGGTGAAACCGAAGCCAATTCGGATCCATTGGCTGATCAATCATGGGAAAATCTTTCCATCCATAAGTTTGCGGGCGGTACGCAGGATTGCCGCTTCGGACACTGTGCCAGAATGATCCAATGTTGCGACAACAGTCATCTCTCCAGTTGGGTGTTCGACAGAAAGACTACGGGTTGTGCCTTCGCCACGGCTGGCCAAATCAAATGCGGAGGATCCTTCTATCAAACACGCAGTGGCCACACAGACGGCACCCAAAACGCCAATGGTTTTGTGGCATCTGTGGGGGATGAAAGTTCGTGTTGAAATTGCGCCGCCGTTGGCAGGTGCGCTGACCATGGTCATTTTGGGAACTGATTTTTCAGTGACATCGCCTAAGTTCATCATTGAACCACAAATCAATCGGATCGACTCTAATCTGCTGCGTAGACTCTCATCTTTTTCCAAATCTTCAGGTGTTTCGTCGCCTGAAATACCCATATCGCTGGCCCGAAGGACAACGCACGGCATGCCGTTGTCGATCATCGTCACAGGTACGCCATCGATTACGTCAAGCGCATTGCCTGTTGGCAAAAGCGCGCCGCATGAAGAACCAGCAGTGTCTTTGAATGTGATAGGCACCGGGGCTGATCCTTTTGGAACGCCGTCGATCATTGCGTCCCCCGCATAGGCTACGCGTTTCCCAGGGGTTTTCACGCGCGCAACTGAAATTTGCCCGGTATTCTCCATAAAAATCGTTACGGGGGTTTCGCCATCATTTGCCTGAACGAGCCCACGTTCGATGGCAAAAGGACCTACGCCCGACAAAATGTTCCCGCAATTTTGAGCGTCGGTCACGATCGCTTGATCGACGAAAACCTGCAAAAACAGGTAGTCAACATCCACACCTGTCCGGGTCGATTTGCGCACCATCGCCACCTTAGACGTCAAAGGGTCTGCCCCGCCCATACCATCAATCTGACGACTGTCAGGTGACCCCATAACCCCCAGTAAAATGGCATCTCGGGCGGCCGGATTTGACGGCAAATCGTCTGACAAGAAATACCCGCCTTTGGATGTCCCGCCGCGCATCCACATGCAGCGGATGCCATCAGACATATTTCAAGCCTTTCTCAGCCAAACGTTCGCGCATGTTGTAGATATCAAGACCCAATTCACCAGCTTCAAAACGGGCGCGTTTGCCGCCTTCGTTTGCCTCTCTGGCATTTGCTTTTTCCAAAACAGAAGCAGCTTCTTCGCGGCGCACAATGCAAACACCATCGTCGTCGGCCACGACAATGTCACCGGGGTTCACCAGTCCGTCCGCGCAAACAACCGGTACATTCACTGACCCCAGGGTTTCCTTAATCGTGCCTTGGGCATGCACTGCCTTTGACCAAACCGGAAAGCCCATTTCGGTCAAATCTTTCACATCCCGAACACCTGCGTCGATGATCAGGCCTTTACACCCACGATGCATCGCAGATGTTGCCAACAGATCGCCAAAATACCCGGCATTCGAAGGGGCCATCGTTCCCAGTAAAAGCACATCACCTGGGTGCAGTTGTTCAATGGCAACGTGGATCATCCAGTTGTCGCAGGGCGGCGCCAAGATTGTTACGGCAGATCCGGCAATGCGCGCGCCTGGATAAATCGGCGTCATATAATCCGCCAGCAAACCTTTGCGGCCTTGCGCTTCGTGGACTGTTGCAACACCGCATTGAGCCAATCCATCGATAATGGTCTGGTCCGCGCGTTCAATGTTCTGGACGACAACGCCCGCTGTTCCCGGCTTATGCATTATTCCAACTCGTCCACTGTGCGTGGGAAGACCGTTTCAAACCCTTCGGCGTATTTGGCGACACGCCCACCCGCCATTCCGCCAGAGTTGCGGCGGAAATGGTTGGCCCGATTTTGCGCGACGTTTTCATAGAAGTGCCACAAGTGTTCTTGCCCTTGCATGCATTGGATCGCCGCCCATTTTTTGTCCCAGACTTCCGTGATGTCGAGAAACGTGGTTGGTTTCCAATTCATCTGTTCTGTTTGGTGCGGCTCAAAAAGATACAACTGCGGGGCGCCCAAAACCTTTTGCCCGGGGTTGTGGCCCCAGGCTTGGGCAATCATTCGGCATTCCAAAACAAATTGCGTCGTGTTCATGTGGTCCGTGTTGTATGGATCCCACTTGGAATGGGACATCATAAACTTGGGCTGAACTTCGCGGATAACATCCACCATGCGGTCTTGGGTGTCCCGACCTAAATCCAGGGGATAATCCCCAACATCGAAAAAGCGGATGTCGTTCATGCCCAAAGCGGCTGCCGCGTTTTCTGCTTCTTTACGTCGTTCGGTTTTGACTTTTTCTAAAGTCATACCTTCTTGCTTCCAAAGTTTCGCGCTTTCACCGCGCTCACCGTAAGACAGACAAACCACCGTGACCTCAAAGCCTTTGTCCTGATGCAATGCAATTGCGCCGCCAGCCCGCCAGACAAAATCAGCAGAATGCGCGCTTATCACCAGCGCAGTTTTCTTATCAGCCATGGGTCAAGCCTTTCTTTGGGTTTCTTTAGGCAAGACAGTAAACCTGCCGGGGTGAAATTGCCTATTTCGAATTGGGTATTCAAAATAAGAAAAAGCTATAGAATGGTTTCATGTGGAATGGCTTTCCAAATATTAGGCATATGCGTGTTTTCCTGGAAACGGTGCGAACTGGTTCGGTTTCTGCCGCGGCCGAAAGTTGCCACTTGTCCCAACCTGCTGCCAGTCAAGCGATCGCGAGGTTGGAAGCAGACATTGGCGTTCCGTTGTTGAACCGACAAAAACATAGCTTTGGCCCCACCCCCAGTGGCAGAGTATTTGAACAAAGGGCGTCCCAGGCGTTGGCGCATTTGAGACAAGGCGCCAAAGCGGCCATGCGCGGCACCAACACCACCAAAAAGCGCCAGGCTGGGTTTGATCTTGCTGTAACAGCGGCCCAGTTGCGCACGCTAGTGGCCATCGCAAACACCGGCAGTTTCACTTTGGCAGCAAGTGCGTTGGGGCTTTCACAGCCCACAATCCATCGCGCCGCACGCAGCCTAGAGGCTTTGGCAAAAACACCTTTTTTTATGGCTCGCCCATCTGGCGTTGCCTTAACCCCTGTGGCCGAGACCTTCGTGAAGGAAGTCAAACTCGCCCAATCTGAAATTCGCCAAGGGATTGAAGAAATAAGCCAAATCACTGGCGAAGACAAAGGCACCTTCGTGCTTGGCAGTTTGCCGCTTGCCAGAACAAGCATTGTGCCAAAAGCGATCCACGCGATGACAACGTCCCGCAAAGGTGTTCAAGTTCGCATTATTGATGGTCGGTATTCCGAACTTTTGCGGTCGTTGCGAGAAGGCGATGTGGATTGTTTGATTGGGGCATTGCGGTCCCCGCATCCTGCGGAGGACGTGGTGCAGAAGGGTCTTTTTCGGGACGAATTGTCAATTGTTGCGCATCCCAATCATCCTTTGGCGTCACAAAGCGCAGTCAGCCTGCAAGATACATTGGCGTACCCTTGGGTGGCGCCGCCGAAAGAAACCCCGGCTGGGCAATATTTGTTTGAAACTTTGCGAATCCAAGACTTGGATCGGTCCCCGGTGCGAGTGGTTTCTTCTTCGATGGCGGTATTGCGCGGGGTCCTATCCGAAGGAAATTATGTTTCAATCGTTTCACGCCATCAAATTGGGGTGGAAGCAAGATTGGGGCTGCTGGCCCCATTGAATGTGGCGCTTCAAGGCCACGTTCGGGAAATTGGCTTGACGTATCGTAAGGGTTGGCGCCCAACCGCGACACAAGAGCAATTCATTGATTTTTTGCATAAGTACAGCCCTTAGTTTCCGCACGAGACCGATGCAAAAACCAACATGAATAGCTTTTTTCAATATTGATTATTCGATTTGAATTGGCATCCTTTGTCGGGGGGGTGTTAGCCTGATCGCATGGCCAAGAACGCAAAAGAAACCACCCGATTTAAAAATGGTGTTGCCTTTATTGGCTTTGGTGAGGCTGCGCAGGCGTTTTGCACTGGGATGCAGCAAGGCAACCCGGATTTGCAGTTTTGTGCCTATGATATCAAACTGGATCAAGGCGATCCTGACAGCATTCTGAAAGCGTTTGATCAGTGCGGTATGAAAACTGCGAAAAGCGCGGCAGAAACCTGTTTGAGGGTGCCCGCGGTTTTTTCGTTAGTTACAGCGGAGCAAGCTGAAGATGCGGCCGGACAGGCAGCCCAGGTTGATATGGCGGGGTGTCTTTATTTCGATTGCAACAGTTGCGCCCCTGAAACAAAAAAACGTTCGGCCCAAGTGGTGAATGCTGCCGGTGGGCGGTACGTTGATGTTGCCATCATGACGCCGGTTCATCCGAAGTTGCATCGATCGCCCTGTCTTTTGGCTGGCCCCCACGCAAAGGCAGGCTTGGCCATGCTGGAGCACTTGGGCATGGAGGCGTCCATTGCCGGGCCGTCAGTGGGGGACGCGTCCACCCGCAAGATGATCAGATCGATCATGGTCAAAGGGCTGGAAGCCCTGACGCTTGAATGTTTTTTGGCTGCGCGCAAAGCGGGCATAGACACGGAAATAATGGCATCGCTTGATAAAAGCTATCCAGGGTTTAACTGGCCAGAACGCGCGCCTTATATGATTGAACGTGCCATCACCCATGGGGTCCGACGCGCCGCTGAAATGCGCGAAGTGGCACAAACATTGCGGGATTTGGGGCTGGATCCGAGTGTCACAAATGGCACTGTTGCCCGCCAAAGCCAGGCGGGATCACTTGCGCTCAATGCGTCTGAAATCGGTGCAACAGACATTCAAGCGCTGACAGATGCCATGTTGCTTGCTTTGAAAATTGACTGACATACCTGGCATGGGAGGGAACCCGATGGGTGCGAAAAAAGACTATGATGATATTCCAGGCACTTTCGTTTTTGATGCTGATCGTGGACGCGAAGGATACCAACTGAACCAGTTCTGTATTTCCATGCGGTTGCAGAAAAACCGTGATGAATTCAACGCCGGTGAAGAAGCGTATTTGGACCGATACCACATGACGCCTGCACAGCGCCAAGCAGTTTTGAATCGTGATTGGAACGGGTTGTTGGAACTGGGTGGGAACATCTACTACACCAGCAAACTGGCTGCCAATGACGGCATCAATTTCCAAGAACTGGCTGGGATCATGACCGGAATGGGCAATGATGCTTATCGCGAGATGATGCTGGCTGGTGGCCGCGCGCCAGAGGGGAACCGATATCAGCACGAATGGGATGAAGGGGAGGAAAACTGATGGCATATATTTCCGCAGGAGTGGGATGTTCCCACGTGCCCGCCATTGGCGTTGCCATGGACGCCGGAAAAACTGGAGAACCATATTGGGAACCATGTTTTGATGGCTTCGAGAAATCCCGGGAATGGATGAAGAATGAAAAGCCAGATGTGATTTTCCTGGTGTATAATGATCATTGCACGGCTTTTGATGCATCATGCATTCCGACCTTTGCATTGGGGTGCGCACCGGAATTTCATCCCGCTGATGAAGGGTGGGGGCCACGACCTGTGCCGGTGGTGAAAAACCACCAGAAAATGGCCAGCCATATCGCTCAATCTTTGATCTTGGATGAATTCGACATCACCATCATGAACGAAATGGAGGTGGACCACGGTCTGACTGTGCCTTTGTCTGTCATGTATGGGGAACATGGTGTGGATGACGAATGGCCTGCGCTGGTGATCCCGCTGGCGGTGAATGTTGTGCAGTTCCCACCTCCAACGGGGAATCGATGTTACAACTTGGGCAAGGCTGTTCGTCGCGCCATCGACAGTTATGAAGAAGATTTGAAAGTGGTCATTTTTGGAACTGGCGGCATGAGCCATCAGTTGCAGTATAAGCGCGCCGGGCTGATCAATCCGGAATGGGATAAGTCATTCCTCGATCGGTTAACATCAGACCCGGTTGGATTGTCCCAGATGCCCCATGTGGAATATTTGCGGGAAGCTGGGTCCGAAGGTGTTGAGATGGTCATGTGGCACGTCATGCGCGGGGCTTTGAATGACAATGTTGAAGAAGTGCACCGCCATTATCACGTGCCCGCATCGAACACGGCAGTGGGCCATATCATTTTGGAGAACCGATAATGCGAATTTGTGTAGCAGGGGCCTATGGTGCATTTGGGATCAAACACTTGGATGCGTTGTCCGCGATTGATGAAGTGACGGTGACTGCTGTGATGGGCCCAACGCAGACAAAGATTGATGCCCTGGCGGCTGAACGTAATATTGGATTCGCATCCACATCGCTTGAAGCCTGCTTGGCCCGTGACGATGTGGATGCTGTCATTTTGGCGACGCCAACCCAAATGCACGCCGCACAGGCGATCGCGTGCATGAAGGCGGGAAAGCCAGTGTTGATTGAAATTCCCATGGCGGATTCATTGGAAGACAGCGAACGCATTTGTGCGGTTCAAAAGGAAACAGGGGTTTTGGCCATGGCCGGTCAGGTGCGCCGATTTAATCCGTCACACCAATGGATTCGCAACAAGATTGATGCAGGGGAACTGAAGGTCCAGCAGATGGATGTTCAGACCTATTTCTTTCGCAGATCAAATATGAATGCAAAGGGCGAACCGCGCAGTTGGACGGATCATCTGTTGTGGCACCATGCCTGTCATACGGTGGATTTGTTTCAATACCAAACCGGTGAAGTGGCTTCCCAATGCTTTGGCCTTGAAGGGCCGCATCACCCGGATTTGGGCATTGCCATGGACATGTCCATCGGGATGAAAACCCCATCTGGCGCAATCTGCACGTTGTCCCTGTCGTTTAACAATGACGGCCCCTTGGGAACGTTCTTCCGTTACATTTGCGATAATGGAACTTATCTGGCGCGATATGATGATCTTTATGACGGGCGGGAAAATCAGATTGATCTGAGTGATGTGGCGGTGTCCAGCAATGGCATCGAATTGATTGATCGAGAGTTCATAACAGCCATTCAGGAAGGCCGGGAACCAAACGGTTCGGTTCACGATACTCTGGATGCTATGCGTACTTTAGACCGGATTGAAAAATCGTTCAGCTGACGCAGATAGGGGCGGGCCAGAAAGGCCTGCCCCATCTTCATTTTAGCAATATCGTTCTGGCCCCACCCATTGGGCAACAGAATAACGGTCCCCGTGGGCCCAGCCAGCAGGCAGCACTGTTTCAATCCGGTTCAGATCTTCTTCAGATAAATCCATAGATCCGCCCGCTGCGACTTCTGCCAAATGCTGAACGTGGCGCGTGCCAGGGATGGGAAGGACATGTTCCCCCTGATGTACCAGCCAAGCCACGGCCAAGGTTGCTGCGGCAATACCCATATCAGCAGCCAGGTTTTGAAACTTCGCATTGTATTCCAGATTGAGGCTGTAATGCGGTTCATTGAAACGTGGATTTGTTTTCATCCACGGCATTTCAGCAATGGCGCCCAGACTGTGCGGGCGATTGGTCAAAAGTCCACGCCCAACGGGTGAAAAGGCAACCATGCTTGCGCCCAATTCCTTACACGTTTGAAGCAATCCCAATTCAGGTGCCCGGGTCGACAGCGAATATTCAGATTGAACAGCCGCCACCGGATGCACGGCATGGGCACGTCGCAATGAAGAAGGTGCGATTTCAGAAAATCCGAACGCTTTGATTTTCCCAGCTTTCACAAAGCCCGCCAATGTTTCGGTGACATCTTCTATTTCAAAGCGATCATCACGGCGATGGACGTAGTACAAATCTAAGGCATCTACGCCCAAGCGTGAGAGACTATCATCCAACGATTTTTCCAGATGGTCTGGGTTGTTCTTAAGGCGTTGATTGGGGTCGTTGGTGATGCCAACTTTACTAGCAATGGTGAAGGGGTTTTCACCTTTGCGGGCTTTCAGCCAATCCCCGATCACTGTTTCTGAATGACCCAAACCATATGCATCTGCGGTGTCGATATGGGTAATGCCCATATCAAGGCATGCATCCAAAATCCGGCATGAGCCTTCAACTGTCGCAGGGCCATAAAAGTTCGTGAACGACATGGCCCCGTAACCAATTACGCTGACATTTGGCCCATGTTGGCCAAGTTTACGCATCTTCATTCGTTTGCTCCGGAAAAATTGAGGTGCTTTGTTTTTATCAATGTTCCACTGACAATAACACTGCGGCTATGCGCTGGACCCAGCTGAATTTTCCAATTCTTTTGCACACTGAATATAATAATGGCGCGTGGGGCAATTGATCTGGCTTACGGCATGGGCCCGTAAAAGCTTGGCCTTAAGGTCGCGGGCCACGTCCATGTGTTCACACGCAGCCAACAACCGATCCACCAATTCAAGGGCCCATTGGTATTCACCGTCTGCATGGGATTTCTGAATTTCTTGCAAAATTTTGTCTGCACCACCGGCCAGTCGTATAATCCGCTCAGCTTCTTCTTGCGGTGACAAACTGCCCAAAGTTGTTGGGTTTCCGTCAAACCAGCCCATCGTCCCAACAAAATAGGCGCGAACAGAGAAATCCACCCTTCCATAGTATTCTCGAAGATGAGGCTTTTCCGCCAGATGGGGTGGCAGTTTCACATGGTGGGCGAGTTCATCGATTGTCATGCCGGCGTCCATGCCATTGCGGGTCTCATCCACCACATGGCGGATGGCATCACGGTAATCTGTAAGAACGCCTCGGATCTGCTGCTTTCCGAAAACAGCTTTTGTGTGCCCTGGCCCCAAAACTTCGGCGTTGAACGCTATGAGGGTATCCATTGTGTCTGCCCAGGTATCAAAATCCCGGTAAGCTGTGCCGCGAATGGCGTATAGGTTAGGGAAGGACCGGTAAAAGTTATCTCCGCTGATCAACACCTTTGCGGACGGGATCCACACGATCATGTGGTCGGGTGTTTCACCCGGTGCCATAGACAATTCCAAATCCACGCCGCAGATGGTCAGGTTTTCACCTTCGTCTCCGATGAAACGTGTTGGCGTAAGTGATCCTGCCCCCATGCCTTGTAAGGGCCGCGATCCGGGGCCAACGCCGATACCGATGATTTCATCCGGATAAGATAAGCCAATACCGAACTGGCGCTTCGTGCGCGCCTGCATGGCCTTTACGGGCAAGGGGTGTTCTGAGGCCACAAAAAGCGAATCGTCTGAATGTTTGGTGCTGGCCAGGATGTCTGGGGTTCCACCTTCTGCGAAGACGCTCGCCCCAGAGACGTGATCTCGATGGGAATGCGTTAAGATGATCGTGTGGATGGGTAAATCTGTGATTTTGCGAAATTCTGCCAATATATTTGAAGCAGCAGCGGTGGTTTCAGATGTGTCCACAATAATGGCGCCACTATCGCCAACAATCATGTAAACGTTCGAAGCCGCAAAACCAAAAGCCTGATAAACATTGTCGCTAAGCTGGACGATTTCTTTTTTGAAATAATCGGGGTGGGCTTTCAGTTCCGGATGCATCAGCGTCGTTCCTCAGGATTTTCAAGGGTGTTCAAAGCTTAGCTATTTGGGATCCCACAATCAACGTAATTGGATGAAACAAGAAATAAATTCGGAGAAACGCTGATTTGGGATCCCATGGAGCGCTGTGCAGCCGGAGGTCGGTTGGTTAGGGCAATTTTTTCTCGTTGTGGCCCGTGGAATAGGCAATCAAGTCTGCAACAGTCAGGCTTTCATTTTGTTTTTCAAAAGTCTGAATATATTCCACCATGGTGTGGGAATGTTCGCGCATCATACCTTCAGCCCGAACGGGATCTCCTTTTTCGATCGCGTCGCAAATCACACGGTGTTGGGCGTTGCCCATACGTAGCCGGAACATACCGCGTTCGAAATGATCAGGGGTGTCTCCGACGCTGCGGTCAAAAACCATGGATCCGACGGCCAACATCGGAAGGTGGCTGATCTGTTCGCAGGTGTAGCCGACATAGTCGTTGCCACATGCTTGCAAGATAGTCGAATGGAACGTCTCATTGGCGGCTTGGGCTTGGCGGGTGATTCCGTCATCAAGCCGGCCCAGCTTTGTTAACTCTGAAATTGCACTTTCAATTTGTTCAATCGCTTGCTTCAGGTTGTTCAAATGGTCAAATCTACTTGGGTTTTGCGCCATCAGCCGTGCCGCAAGGCTTTCCAAATGGCCACGCACTTCGACAGCTTGTCGAATGTCTTCAACAGAAGGGCTTTGCACCAAATAGCCGCGACCTTCGCCCCTTCGAATAACGCCTTCGCGCTCAAGCAGCCGAAGTGCCAGGCGAACAGGGGTGCGTGATACGTTGTGCGTTTCGCAAAGTTGGGCTTCGGATAAGCGCTCACCACCGTCGTAGTTTCCGACGAGGATATCGTTTCGAATTTTGGCAGCGAGTTCAGTGTCTATGGATTCCATAAGGCCATAGGGTGTGCACACGATAACAAAGTCAAGCCGTCGAAATGCTTTGCAACGCGAGACTTGAAATGGGATCCCGTTTGTGCAAGCAATTACAAATATGGCGGCCCAACGGGGTCTTTTCCCAGATTTGGGATCCTAAAGATCCTGTAGATGTGGCAAAACTGGAGGAGAATTGGTTTGGATTTCAGACGATTTGGCGTTGTAATGGCATTCACAAGTGCAATTGGTTTTTCATCGCATTCGGTGGTGGCAGAAGAATTGAGCGTGGCAACGTTTGTGCCTCCGCAACATCATACGAACACTGGCATGTTCAAGTGGTTTGGCGATGAAATCTCCAAAAGATCCAATGGATCGCTGACCATGAAGTTATATCCTGCGGGTCAACTGGGCGCGGGGCCAGTTCAGCAATACAAGCGTGCGGTTGAAGGGGTTGGGGACATTACGTTTGGTGTCGCCGCTTATACGCCCGCGATTTTTCCAAAGACGATGTTGGCGATTTTGCCAGGGGCGTCGAACACAGCAGACGAATCCACGCGCCGTATATGGGAAAACTTTGACGAACACTTCTCTGATGAGTTTTCGGACGTGAAGGTTCTCGCTGTGGGGACTGTTGCTGGTAGCTTGTTGGTGGGGACGCGTGACGTTTCAACACTTGATGGCATGAAGGGTGCAAAACTGGTGCCATATGCTGCCATGACAGCGCCGATCGTTCAGGCCCTTGGTGCCGTGCCTGTCCAAATGCCTGTCAGTGAAATGTATACAGGTCTGAGCACAGGAACCATCGATGTCACCACAGCATCTTACAATAATTTGACGCCGCCCTGGAACTTTTGGGATGTTGCCACTCATGTTGTTGAAAATGTGCCCGTAAGCTTTGCGGTAACTTTTGTCGCGATGAACAAAGAACGGTACATGGGTCTGTCAGATGAACACCGTGCGATTATTGATGAAGTGTCTGGCCTGCCAATGTCTCTTCAATTGGCGAAGTCCTTTGATGGCGCAGACGAACGGTCTAAAGACATGTTGGCGACAGCTGACAAAGGGTATGAATGGATCGTCGTTTCAGATGAAGAACGGGCCAAAATGGACGGCGCCGTTTCAAACGGATTGGATGCCATTTTTGCGGATTATGAACAACGCGGCATCAAGAATGCGCGCGCGATTTACAACGCTTTGAATGACTAACAACCCAAAAATAATCCAGATACCCACCCGAAAATGTGTTTGGGGGGCATCTGCTCACACCAAAGTGGAGCTGCGCCAATGGCTGTTGTGATCCCGACAAACAAATCTGTAGAATCCCTGCAAGGGTTGCACCTTTATCATGGGGCAATTTCGAACTGTTCTATGCGGGTGCGCATGACGTTGATCGAAAAAGGGTTGGATTGGACAAGCCACCATATCGACCTGAAGAAAAAAGAGAATATCACCGACGAATATTTTGGGATTAACCCCAATGGTCTGGTACCGACGCTTGTTGATAATGGCGTGGTTCACATCGAATCCAATGAAATCATCGATTATCTGGATGAGACCTATCCTGAACCTTCGCTGCGCGCTTCAAAAAATGCGGAAATGATGGAGTGGCTTCGCCTTGCTGGATCCATCCATGTTCCCGCCATCAAGCCATATGTTTACGCAACGAAGATGGCAAATAAGATCAAGAAATCGGCGGAAGAAGAAGCCAAATATGCCGCACTTCAGACGAATGATGAGCTGAAAGAATTTCACGAAAAGCACAAGGGTGTAAATCAGTTCACGGATGATGATTTGGCAAAATCAGAAGCGATTTTGGCGGAGTGTTTTGGCAAATTGGAAAAAGCGCTGGCCGGAAATCAATGGATCATGGGTGACAAATATACCCTTGCAGATATTTCTTGGATCCCTGTTCATTTTGTCTTGGTGGGGTGCGGATACTCATTTGACCCCTATCCCAACATCGTACGCTGGGCGGAAGATTTTCGTGCCAAGCCAAGTTTTCAAGAGGGCGTTCTGAAGTGGTGTCCTGACTTTTCTGAAGTTTGAACTTCTAAAGGAAATGCACATGATCGATGATCAAAACATGCCAAAGATCCTGAGGGTTCTAGACACCTCTCTTACCTGGGTTTCCTTGGCTTTGGGTGGGGCCACATTGGCGTTCATGACGGGGTTTTCTGTATGGAATGTCTTGATCATGCGCAAAGCCATGAATTCGCCCATTACGGGCGCTGAAGATATCTTGATCCTTCTTTTGGTGGTTATCGTCGCACTTTCGGTCCCATGGGGTGCGCGGTCTGGCGCCCACATCGAAATCGAAGTGGCAGAACCCTGGATGTCCGCAAGCTTTGCAAAATGGTCTGCGATCCTTGTGAAATGCATGTGCGCCGTAATGTTGTTGGTTATGACTTGGCGTCTTTGGCACGCTGGGCAAACCGCCGTGAAGTTTGGGGAAACAACCCAACAACTCCTCATATCCTATGAACCATTTTACTATTTATTGGCGGTTGCCATGGCGATTTACGCGCTTGTTCTGGTCATCGAGGTTTGGCAAATTTTTTGCGGTCGCAAGGTTCCAATACTGAAAATTAAAGGGGGCCCATTATGATTAGCATGACGCTATTAGGAGTCATCGGTCTTGGTGCCTTGTTCACGCTTTTGGCCTTGCGGATGCCCGTTGCGCTTTCGATGCTTGCTGTGGGTTTCGTTGGCACAGTGATCGCCAATGCCAACAAATTTATCATGGTGGGAATGTCGTCGGATCAAGCCTGGGCGCGCGGTTGGAAGATCGCTTATTCAAATCTGGCCGGTGAAACATTCGAGGCAGCGTCGAATTTTAACTTATTGGTCATTCCGATGTTCGTTTTGATGGGCAACTTGGCGGGTGTTTCGGGCATGTCGAATGATTTGTTCACGGCGGCCAACCGTTGGATGGGCCACCTGCGCGGCGGGTTGGCATCCGCTACTATCGCAGCCTGCGCTGGCTTCGCCGCGCTGTCCGGATCTTCATTGGCTTCTGCTGTAACCATGGGGCGTGTCGCCCTGCCGGAAATGAAGCGGTACAAATACGCTGACAGTTTGGCGACCGGATCTGTTGCCGCTGGGGGCACGCTTGGATTTTTGATCCCGCCTTCAGGTGGTATGATCATCTATGCCATCTTGACCGAACAATCGATTGGCCGATTGTTCATGGCTGGGGTTTTTCCGGGCATTATCTTAACCCTACTTTTCATTGGTGCGATTTATTTCGTCGTCTGGCGTAAGCCTGAGGCAGGGCCGGCTGCTGAACGGTCCAATCGCGCAGATCGACTGCAATCCTTGTGGCGTGCAGCGCCAATCTTGGGCGTGGTGCTTGCCACCATTGGGGGCATGTACACAGGGTTCTTCACACCCGTTGAAGCATCCTCTGTTGGCGCGTTTTTGACGTTTGTTGTTGCTGCTGCCAGACGATCTTTGAATTGGCAGGCCACTAAAGCCGTTGTCCTGCAAACCATGAGCGCCACAGCGACGGTATTTCTCATCATTATCGGCGCGTTTGTGTTCATTCCATTCATGTCGTTGACAGAAGTTCCTGCCCAACTGGTAACACTGCTGACGTCATTGCCGGTAGGTGATGTGGGTATTCTGCTTGTGATAATTTGCGCATACATTTTCTTGGGAATGTTCCTGGAAAGTATGGCAATGTTGGTACTCACCATTCCAGTGGTGATACCAATCGCAATCGGTTTGAACTGGGATCTTATCTGGTTCGGTATTATCGTGGTCATTGTTCTGGAGATGGGCATGATAAGCCCGCCTGTGGGCATTAACGTTTTTATCGTTAAATCCATCGCACCGGATGTCCCAATGAGCCGCATATTTAGGGGGATCTGGCCTTTTTGGTTCGCAATGGCGTTCATGCTGGTCCTTCTCATTATCTTTCCGCAAATCGCGCTGTTCTTGCCGCAGACTCTCGTCGGTGGTTAGCGGTGAATTGGAGTAAATTATGGATATGAAAACTGATCTGAAAGCCCTTCAACACTTCATTGGAGGTTCTTGGGTGGATGCCAGCGAACACGCGACGTTTGATGTTCTGAACCCGCTGGATGACAGCCCCTATGCCAAAGCGGCCCGTGGCGACGGTGGCGATATGCGAAAAGCAGTTGCTGCTGCGAAAACGGCATTCCCCGGCTATAAGGAAACAACGCCAAGCCAGCGGGAACGATGGTTGCTGCGGGTCGCAGAATTGATGGAAGAGCGTCAGAAAGAATTGGTGGATTGTTTGATCGATGAAATCGGCTCACCATTTCAAAAGGCAATGTTTGAGTTCACCAAAGGCTTAACCATGGTGCGTGCTGCGGCGGGGATGTGCCGGAACGTGCGGGGTGAGACCATCCCGTCGGACAGGCCTGGAACGTTCTCTATGTCGGTGCGTGAACCAGTTGGCGTAGTCGGTGTTATCACGCCCTTTAACGTCCCGTTGATCAAGACAACGCGGCTGGTGGCGAATGCTTTGGCAGTGGGAAATACGGTTGTGCATTTGCCGTCGGAATTGGCCCCGCATTTGACGGTCATTTTCGCAGAAATTATTGCGGAAGCGGGCTTCCCTGATGGTGCTTACAATGTGGTTACTGGTTTTGGGCATGAAATTGGCGATGATCTGACTGGGCACAAAGACATTGATTTCCTGACCTTCACAGGATCCACCGTCGTTGGCCAACACATCAATGAAATTTGCGCAAAGAACAAAACACCCGTCACCTTGGAATTGGGGGGTAAAAGCCCGACCGTGGTTTTGGCGGATGCAGATTTGGACAAGGTCATGCCTTTGGCTGCGCGTTCGATTTTCATGTTTGCCGGACAGGCCTGCATAGGGTCCAGCCGGTTTTATGTAGAAAGGCCGTTGTATGATGAATTTGTTAAACGTTTTGCAATGATCGCCGGCAAAGTCAGCATGGGGGATCTTCGCGACCCCAACACTGTAATCGCGCCCATTATTTCCGACCGCCAGCGACAGCGGGTTAAAGATCACATTGCCGATGCCGTGGCCAAAGGTGCCACGGTTGTTGCCGGCGGTGAGTGGGAGGGAAACCGGTGCCAACCGACACTTCTGACGGGCGTTTCTGAAGAAATGATTCTTTGTAAGTCCGAGACATTTGGCCCGGTAACTTCGATTTATCCTGTTGATAGCTACGAAGAAGCTTTGGAAAAAGCCAACGACACCGAATATGGGCTGTCCTCCGCGATCTTTACAAAAGATATCGACAAAGCGTTTCACTTCGCGCGCAATATTGGCGCTGGCATGTGCCACATCAATGGGCCGACGATCCACGACGAAGCGCATGTCCCTTTTGGGGGTAATGGCGAATCTGGCGTTGGCCGCGAAGGCACAGATGCTGATTTGGAAGCAATGACAGAACTCAAGTGGATCACGGTTCAACTATGACTTTCACCTTATATCATCACGGATCGTCGGTGTGTGCTGCCAAAGTCCGTTTCGCCATGGATGAAAAGGGTATGGAATGGGATGGGGTGTATATCGATATCCTGAAAGGCGAACAGTTCACACCTGAATATCTTGCCATTAATCCAAAGGCGGTTGTTCCAACGTTGGTCCACGATGAAACAATTGTGCCGGACAGCACTGTGATCATCGAATATCTTGACCAGTTGGAGCCTGAAACAAGCGTTCATCCGAAGGACCCTTGGGAACGCGCGCAGGCACGGTATTGGACCAAAGCCGTGGATGAAGACTTGCACCCTGCGTGCGGTGCGATGACGTTCCTGTGTTCACACCGCTTTACGGTTTTGAAAAAGCTGGGCAAAGAAGGCGCAGAAAAGTTCCTGGCTTCGACGCCAGAATTTTCGGTCACATCCGATTGGAAAAGCTTCAAAGATGCCATCGTGCGTCAAGGGTTCGAAGCGCCTGGTGCCGTGGAAAAAGTGCGCCTTTATGACAGTTATCTAGGCAAAATGGACCAGGCGCTGGAAGGCCAAGATTGGCTGGTGGGTGACAAGTTTTCCATCGCCGATATAGCAATGACACCTTATGTCAATCGCCTGGCCATGATGTCCATGCGTGGCATGTGGGAAGGTGGACGGTTCCCGAATGTGGAACGCTGGTTCACGGCAATCGAAGCAAGACCAAATTTCAAGAAATGTTTGCTGGATTGGGTGCCTGAAGATCTGACCAATGATTTGCGCGAAAACGGCAAGCGAAGCTGGCCTGAAGTTGCAGAAATACTCGAAATAAAAATCTACAGCTAGGGAGAACAAGCATGGGACGTTTGGAAGGAAAAACCGCCGTCATCACCGGCGCGGCACAGGGCATTGGCGCCTTGATGGCAAAGGCGATGGCAGAACAGGGCGCAAAAGTTCTGGTGACTGATGTACAGGACACTGCCAAAGCCGTTGCGGCGATCACGGACGCGGGTGGTACAGCCCAGGGTATGAAAGTTGATGTAACCAATAATGACGATCTGAAAGCCATGGTGGAAACAGCGACGGGTGATCTGGGTGGTTTGGACATCATGGTCAACAACGCATCCATTTTCGCGACGCTGACCCCCAAACCGTTCTTCGAAATCTCGGACGAAGAATTTGACACCATCATGCGGGTTAACACACGCGGTGTGCACCAGGTCATGAAGGCCATTGTGCCCACAATGATCAAAGCAGGCGGTGGAAAAGTGGTGAATATCGCTTCTGGCACTTTCTATTACGGCCCTCCGGGTTTGTCCCATTATACGGCGTCTAAAGGGGCTGTGATGGCGTTGACACGTTGCCATGGTCGGGAATTGGGTGACAAAAATATCCAAGTGAATGCAATCGCCCCGGGTTTGACCGAAAGTGAAGGGTTGGCTGGAAATTCAGGCTTTGACATGGCGCGGGCTCCGACCGTTGCATCACGATCGATCAAACGTGAGATGCTGCCAGAAGATTTGTTGGGCACGCTGTTGTATCTTTCAACCTCGGACAGTGATTTTGTCACCGGTCAAACACTGAATGTGGACGGCGGAAAAGTGAACGTTTGATCCAAGCCACTGGTGCGTCCCCAAATGAACCGCGTGGGCGTGCCGGAACTTCTTAACTCGTCATTGAAGAACTAAAGGATGAGCTGAATGGCTACTCTAGGAAATGATTTGATCACCGACAGTGGTATTGCCCCGTTTTTTAAAGTTACAAACGGTGACGATGTAGGCATTTCGGCGCCTGAAAATCGCAAAGGGGACGCGGTTCGAACATGGGTGCGTTCCTTGAGCGGTTTTCAAAAGGAAGCTCTGGTACGATCCGCAAAAACTGGGGACACTTGGCGATTTGTCAGTGATGAAGGCCCGTATCTGAATGGTCATGACGCGGCGTGCTGCCCGCTGGCTTTTTTGTCATGCGGGATGGCGGCAAGTTACATGAACGAGATTATGGCCCTGGCCGAAATTCGCAACATCGACATTCGAAAACTGAAGCTGATCCAAGACAACTATTACACCATGACGGGTTCCATGTTGAAACGCACTATGGTGGGCGGCGCAGAGAATATTGACCTGCAGATCGAAATTGACTGTGACCTTGACGATGGAGCGTTGAACCAGTTTTTGATCGACGCGACCTTCGCTTCGCCTTTGAATGGGTTGATGCGTGGAAACGTGGAAAGCTTGTTCAAGCTCAGCAAAAATGGCGCAGAACTGGCCACTGGAAAAGCGTTGGAATTGGATGGAAACCTTTCGGCTGATCCACGTGATGATTTTGCCCGGGCAACCGCTGCTCAAAGTTCTTTAGACTATTTGTCCAAAGTTGGACCGACACCCAAAAAAGACGTTGTTCTTGGAACCGCCACGGGCGCGTCATCTTTATCTGACGAACAGAACCGGCGTTTGAATATCGGGGCTGTGGCTGAACTGCGCGAAGACGGCATCAAAACCATTCAGCAAATGCAATATTCCCCTTGGGGCAGTTCGTTCAATCTTCTCAGTTCGGAAGACGGCCGTGCGCCGGACGCGAACACATTGATCAGCGCGGGAATTGGGTTTTGTTTTATGACCCAGTTCGGACGATTTGTATCTATGTTGAAATTAGATCTGCCAGATTATCGCATCGTTCAAGATACGCATTTCAGTTTAGGTGGGGCATCTGGCAAAACGAGCAAACCCGGCGAAGCAGATCCAATCGAAACGCATGTCTTCTTAGAAACATCTGAATCCGACGAAACCGCACAAGAAATGTTGGATATTTCAGAGCAAACTTGTTTCTTGCATGCATTTTGCAAGACCGACCTTAAAACAAAATTACGCGTCAAACGAATTTAGTGGCTGTCGTGACATTGGATCATAATGGACCTTTTCTTGAACTTGCCTTGCAGCCGTCTGTCGTAAGAAGAGCCCTGAAAATTGCTTTGATCGTCGGGGTTATTTTGGCGATTATCAACCATTCAGACAAATTCTTGGCAGGTTCAGTGCAGTCATCGGATCTTATCAAGATCCTTTTGACCTTTTGCGTGCCCTATTGTGTTTCGACATATTCGTCTGTGTTGGCGATCCGCGAAAAGTCGCAATTTACTGAGCCACAATGAAATGAAACCAGAATAATGGGATCCCAACAAAATCAATACTGCGGGCAAAGCGCAAATTTATTGACTTTCAATACGCGATTTCTAGAATTTTGGGATCCCGAATCGGAACTTAATCGCAGAAGCATGGAGAAAGATATGATTTTCAATCGTTTTAAACTGACCCTGGCAATGACTGCCGTATTGGGGCTGTCAGCGTTTTCTGCTCATGCAGAAGAACTCAGTGTTGGGACTTTCGTGCCGCCAAACCATGAAACCAATACTGGTATGTTCAAATGGTTCGGAGATGAAATCGCCCGGCGCTCGGGCGGTGAGTTGACCATGAAGCTTTATCCAGCAGGCCAATTGGGTGCCGGTCCCGTGCAGCAGTATAAGCGCACGATCGAAGGAGTCGCTGATATCACCTTCGGAGTTGCGGCTTATACGCCGACTATTTTTCCAAAAACCATGCTGGCAATTTTGCCGGGCAAGGCGAACAATTCAGTGGAATCCACCCAAAGATATTGGTCGGCATTTGATGAATTTTTGGCTGACGAATTTTCAGAAGTAAAAGTGTTGGCGGTTGGCACAGTTGCTGGCGGTATTTTTGTGGGAACCAGAGACGTGTCCACCATGGAAGGATTGAAGGGTGCGAAATTGGTTCCCTTTGCCGCCATGACAACTCCGGTGATTGAAGGGTTGGGCGCTGTTCCGGTCCAAATGCCGGTAACCGAAATGTACACGGGCCTCAGCACCGGAACCATTGATGTTGTCACCACATCATTGAACAGTCTGATGCCACCTTGGAATCTGGCTGATGTGGCGAAATATGCGGTCGAGAACATCCCGGTCAGCTTCCAAGTCACTTACGCGATCATGAACAAAGAACGTTACGAAGGCCTGTCAGCTGAACACCGTGCAATCATCGATGAACTTGCAGGATTGCCCATGTCGATGGAGTTGGCAAAATCTTTTGACCACGCCGATGATGTTGCCCGTGAAGTGTTAGATCCGAATGAACTGCCATACGAATGGAAAACGGTTTCCGACACTGAGCGTGCCAAGATGGATGCGGCCGTAATTGAGGGTATGGCCGCCATCTATGAGGACTATGCGGATCGGGGAATTCCCAATGCACAAGCCATCTATGAAGCTTTGAATAATTAAGCCAATTTCATAGAAGTTCAGGGCGCTCCAGTTTTGCTGGGGCGCCTTTTTTATTATTAAATGGGGTTTGTCGGGCGACAAGTGCGCGCCTTTCGCTTATAAATCAGGTCGTCTATTATGGCGCTGTGGCCTTCAGTTTTCCGTTTTGTCTCGGGGGCCTTCGTCATCAAAGTTCAGTAAGATCCTGGAAGCTTCGCCCACAGGGTCTTCATATTGGTGTGTGCGAATGGTCCACAGAAAACCGACGAGCCCCAAAAGCCCTAAGAAAAGCGACACGGGAATAAGGATAACCAGTACACTCATTTTCCAAGTCTCACACGCATAGCATTCAAAAGAACAGTAATGGACGACGTTGACATGGCCAAAGCTGCGATAAGCGGTGTTGCAAATCCAGCCATGGCGATGGGAACTGCGATCACACTGTGAAGAATTGCGATCCCAAAGTTCTGTTTGGACAGGTTCACCGCTTTGCGCGAAACAGAAACCACCTTGGGAATGCTGCCCAATCCGTCTCCAATCATGACAATGTCAGCAGCATTTCGGGTTGCATCAAGGGCCGTACCTGGCGCTATGGAAACGTTAGCCTGCGCCAGTGCCGCAGTATCGTTGATCCCGTCACCAACCATGCAAACTGGTCCAGCGAGGGAACATTGTTTAACACACATCGCTTTTTGTTCGGGTGAAACGTTGCTGCGCCAGGATCCGAACCCAAGCTTGCGCGCAAGTCTTTCGGTATTTGCCTCCGTGTCACCGGAAATAATTTGCGAAGAGATACCCAGCAGATCTAAGTCACTTATTAGATATTCCGCACCGGGCAATACATTTTCGTAACTCAATAAGGGACATGCCGTGCCACCAACCTTCAATGTCAACGCATCGCCAGGCTGGTTTAACCAAGCGGGTTTGCCAAGGGCCACTTTTCGCCCCTTCCAGGCCCCTTCAACCCCCAAGCCAGGATGTTCGAAGATATTTTCGATTTGTGCGGCAACGTCTTCTGTCAGGTGTTGTGCAAGTGCCTTTGATAAAGGATGGGACGATTGTTGTGCCAACCCTTTGGCAATGGCGCGCTGGGTCGGGGAAAGGTCCTTTATTCCGAATGAAAACCCAGGTGCCGTAAGGGTGCCAGTCTTGTCAAAAATCATGGTTTTGGCCAAGGCCAAACGTTCCAATGCCGTGCCGGATTTGACCAAAAACCCCATTTGGTAAAGTCGGCTTATTGCGGCGGTCGAAACCGCGGGTACCGCCAGCCCCAATGCACAAGGACATGTGATGATTAAAACAGCGATGGCAATGTTAAGGGCGTTTCGAACGTCCCCATTGATAAGAATCCAAGCCAGAAACGTTGCGGCGGCCAGCACGTGGACAACGGGTGCATAAATCTGCGCCGCTTTATCGGCTAAACTGGTATAACTGTTGCGCGCATTTTCGGCTGTTTCCACAAGTTCCGCGATCCGCCGCAAACGGGTGTTTGCGCCGATGGCGGTGGCAATGATTTCGAACGGGGCGCCAAGGTTAATTTCTCCGGCGCACAACGGCTCATGTTTTGTGTGCTCTATGGGTTCGCTTTCGCCGGTCAGAAAGGAACGATCGGTACATGCTGTTTGTGTTTGAAGTCTGCCATCCACCGGGACACGCATGCCCGACCCCACAAGAATGGTGTCGCCGATGAAAAGATCTTTCACAGCAACAGACTCAATTTCGTTTCCGACCTTCCGGTCGGCCCGGTGCACTTCAAGTGCGGCGAGTTCTGCAGCGGCAGACCGTGCGGCCGATTTGGTTTGGTGTTCCAAATACCGTCCGATCATCAGAAAAAACGTCAACGACAGGGCCGCATCAAAATACGCATGCGCACCGCCGTGCAGCGATTCATAAAGGGACATTCCGGCTGCAAGAACAATGGCTAACGAAATTGGAACATCCATGTTTAGACGGCCGCCTTTCAGCGCGTGGATTGCGTTTTTGAGGAATGGACTTGCAGAAAAGATGACGGCTGGCACGGCGATCGCTGCCGAAAGCAGGTGAAAAAGATCGCGTGTCGCATCTGTGGCACCGGTCCAAACTGCCACTGAAAGAAGCATGACATTCATCATGGCAAATCCAGCGACGCCCATCCTTAGAATAAGATCACGGCAGACAGGGTCTGCGTCATTTTTTAAGGCATCATCATCAAGAGGGAAGGCCTCATACCCGATTGAGTTGAGTTCCTGAACCAGCACATCGGCCGACAAATTCGATTGAACTGCGACTCGTTTTTGAGTGGCATTCACGCGGGCATCCTGAACGCCCGGGACCTTGGAAAAGTGTCTTTCGATTGCCCCAATGCAAGATGCACAGTGAATGGAAGGCACCGAAAGTTGGATGCCCGTTGATGTGTCGGCCAGTTCCATTGCGAATGGGGCCGCGGCGCACGCCGCTGTCATTGCAGCACCTCGACCACGATCCGTTGCTGGAAACGGGTCCCATCATCTGCGCGGGCAACAATGCGCAAATTCCAGTTCCCCGAACCAGCCAAAACTTGTGCCTTGAACACGCCATTTGTCAGGGCACAGTCAGGTGCTTGGTCTGCCGTAACACTAGTCGCACGGCCAAAAGTGGCTTTTTCAATGGTCGGCGCCACCAAGTGGCCATCATCTTCAAAACGAACAACCAAAGTGTTGCCATCAAGGTGTGCACTGACCGTCCAATTCAACGCTTCTTGCGCCTTGCGCCTTGCGGTCAGCGTCAAACCCCTGACTGGCGACATAGGCGTTCTTTACTTCAAGGCCTGGAAATGTGCGGACTGCGTTGAAAGCCAGTGTCAGGTTCACGGCAATGATGGTTCCAAAACCAAAGCCAAACATTACAAAGACATGCCAACCAGTAAGCGTTTTCATGACATATCTCCTTTTCCTTTGAAGTGGCTGTTTTGATACGCGCGTTCACCGTTGCCCAAATCTTCGATCCAAAACCGGACAGGGCTTTCTTGGGATTGTGCGGGTAAGCTGGACGCTGGGGCTGTTATGTAAACCCGCAATTTCATGGTTTCATCGGCGGGCACGTTAACCGCTTCGTATGGGGTGCCTTCCAAAGAGATCTTTAGGCTGAGATCGCCCATGACATGCACGCCAAACATGCGATCTACACCATGCTTGTTGCAAAGCCGAAGCTCATATGTGTTGTGCACTGACCCGTCCGAAAGTGTTACGAACGTTGGATTGCGGACCGCCGCCACCGTGACATCAATTTCCGGTCGAATGAACAAAGCGTATGTCATCGCAAGCCCAAAGCAGGCCCAGATGCAGGAATAAAGAATGGTCCTTGGACGCAACACATGCTGCCAGTTGGGCCGTGGTTTTTCTCCGGTCTGTTCACGAGGGCCATCGGACAATGCAAGGTAATCGATAAGGCCGCGTTCACGGCCCAATTTGTTCATCACCTCGTCGCAGGCATCAATTCACAGCGCGCAGGTAATGCACTCCATTTGTTGACCATCCCGGATGTCGATCCCCATTGGGCAAACATTGACGCAAGCCATGCAATCCACGCAGTCCCCGGCGGTGGAATCACGTGCCTTGCCGCGGGGTTCGCCACGCCAATCGCGATAGGCGACAGTAAGCGTGTCATCATCCATCATTGCACCTTGAATGCGTGGCCACGGGCACATGTAAATGCAAACTTGTTCACGCATGAAGCCGCCGAAAACAAATGTTGTTGCGGCAAGGATGCCAACAGTGACCCAAGCAACATATGGCGCAGACAACGAAAGGAACTGAGCAGCCAGGGTTGGCGCATCCGCGAAGTAAAAAACCCATGCGCCGCCGGTGGCCAAAGCTATCAAAGCCCATACCACCCATTTTGTGACCCGAAGCCTGGCTTTCGCAAAGGACCAGTTCGCTCTGTGTAGCCGCAATCGGGCGTTTCGATCCCCCTCTATCCAGCGTTCCACTAAAATGAACAGATCGGTCCACACTGTTTGAGGGCACGTATATCCGCACCAGACACGCCCCAATGCGGACGTGAACAAGAAAAGCCCAAGCCCGGCCATGATCAACAAACCAGCAACGAAATAGAATTCGTGGGGCCAGATTTCGATCCAAAAGAAGTAAAATCGACGCCCGGCCAGATCGACCAGCACGGCTTGGTCTGGAAGGTTTGGCCCCCGGTCCCAACGGATCCAAGGGGTGATATAGTAAATGCCTAAGGTGACCAACATCACAACCCATTTCAGGTTACGGAACTTCCCGTAAACTCTTTTGGGAAAAATGGGTTCACGTGCTGCGTAAAGGTTTTCGCTTGGGTTTGTCATGGGTGGCCACTTCTAAATGATAGGACCAGTATTGCCTGGATCAGAATTCGACATATTGATCCAAGTCAAAACATCAGGCCCTACGCCATGAAAAGTGACGGGGTTCTTGCGGGGACTTAATGCGGCCTTTTGGGCAGGTTCCGGTGCCCCTTTTAATTTCCGGCGCATCAGATCGTTAGGCCGACAAGGAGGAGGTCACCTTTGCCGGCGCAGGCAATCTGCTCTTATTCACCTCCACCCAAGGCGTGCACGTAAGTTGATACAGCGCGAACATCAGCTTCTGTTAAACGTTGGCCCCATGCAGGCATAACCCCGAAGCGGGCATTGGATATTGTTTCCATCAAGCTGTCACGATCGCCGCCATACAGCCAAATCGCATCTGCCAAGTTGGGGGCCCCCAATTCGCGATTCCCGGTCCCTTGTCACCGTGACATGAGGCACAGTTGTCAGCAAAAAGGGTGGCACCTTCACTTGCATCTCCGCTGCTGGACAAGGACAGCAAGTAATCAGCCAAGACGTTGATTTCAGATGGTTCGAGGATGTCTTTGAAAGCGGGCATTTCGGACCAGCGAGCATCACCATCGGTTTCATTGCGAATACCATGGCGCACAGAAAAGGCGATGTTTTCCAAATCACCACCCCACAACCAGTCATTGTCCAAAAGGTTCGGGTATCCGATGGCCCCTGCAGCACCGGAGCCATGACATTGGCTACATTGCGCACGGAACACCGACCCTCCTCTGGCAACAGCATATCTGTGCAGATCGGATTGTGGATCAAATGCGGTCAGATCAACATCAAGCAAGTCCGCCACTAGCGCAGCGTTTGTATTTTCATGCGCGTCCATATCTGCGGCAACTTCTGCACGGGTGGAATAGCCAAGCAAACCCGCCGTCGCGCCAGAGATCATGGGCCAAGCGGGAAAGGCGATGGTATAACAAACACCCCAAAAAAATTGTCAGATAGAAGGTGATCAACCACCATCGCGGCATCGGGGTATTCAGCTCTTCTATCCCGTCAAAATCATGGCCCATGGTCTTACGACCGGTCAGTTCATCTTTGCGCGGTTCACCCATGATGTGCCCCTTTCTTAACGTCAGTTTTGGGTGCGCAGTTTTCACAAGTCTCAGCGCACTTTGCCGTATCGTCGCGCAATGGAATAGACGCGGCTTCGTCGCGCGCCGGTGTTAAAGAAGGCCCAAAGGCAAAAATCCATGTGCCAATGAAAAACGTGAACATTGCGATCAAAAACCAGCTGTCTGCAAATTCACGTAGGAGGGTGTAAGTTTCCATATCCAGGCTCTCCTTACCGGCTTTTTTCGGGAACAAATGTTGAAAAATCGACCAGCGTGCCCATCATCTGAAGATATGCAATCAGGGCATCCATCTCAGTCAGTTGTGGTTGGCCATCGAAATTGCCAATGGGCGCGCCAGGATACCGATCCAGCATATCATCCCAATCAGCATCGGGGTCCGCTTGTACCCGAAAATCGGATGAAGCATTTTCAATTTGTTCGTCTGTATAGGGAACACCAACTAAGCGCTGCGTTGCCATCAGATCACCGATTTGGTCACCTTCCAGTTTTGCCTCAAGCAGGAAGCCGTATTTGGGTATAATGCTTTCAGGCACCACAGATTGGGGGTCGATCAAATGGTCCAAATGCCATTCATCTGAGTATCTTCCGCCAACACGTGCCAAATCCGGACCCGTGCGTTTAGAACCCCATTGGAACGGGTGATCGTACATGCTTTCGGCGGCAAGTGAGTAGTGCCCATACCGTTCCACCTCGTCGCGCATGGGGCGGATCATCTGGCTGTGACAGACGTAACAGCCTTCACGGATGTACACGTCCCGCCCCGTCAGTTCGAGCGGGCTATAAGGGCGCATGCCCTCCACATCCTCGATCGTGTTTTCCAGCCAGAACAAAGGCGCAATTTCTAAGATCCCGCCGATGGTCACGACTGACAGTGAGAAAGCCAGCAGCAAAGATGGGCTGCGTTCCAATATGACGTGTTTATCAATGAGTGCCATTTGGTGTCTCCTTATTCAGCGGGAGTTGCAGGGGCGGGGGTATCGATTGCTGGTGGGGTCACCGCGCTGATGGGTTGGGTGACACGGGCATAGCCACGAATGGTCATCCACATGTTCCAGCACATGATCCCGGCCCCAGCGAGGTAGAGGACACCACCCAAACCACGGACCACATACATCGGGAATTTCGCGCTGACGGTGTCAGCAAAGCTGTTGACCAAGAACCCCTGATCATCAACTTCACGCCACATCAGTCCTTCCATAATTCCAGAGACCCACATTGACGAAGCGTAAAGAACGATACCAATCATCGCGAGCCAGAAGTGCCAATTCATGGCAGATGTCGAATACATGGAACCTCGATTCCAAAGCCGTGGGGTCAAGAAATAGATCATGGCAAAGATGATCATTCCGTTCCAACCCAGTGCGCCGGAATGCACGTGCCCCACTGTCCAGTCAGTATAGTGGCTGAGTGAGTTCACGGCCCGGATCGACATCATTGGACCTTCGAAGGTTGCCATCCCATAAAAAGCCAGGCTTGCCACCAAAAAACGGATGATCGGGTCCGTGCGAATTTTGTCCCATGCACCATTCAAGGTCATCAAACCGTTCATCATTCCGGCCCAACTTGGCATCCAAAGGATAACAGAGAAGACCATGCCCAATGTGGACGCCCAATCAGGCAAGGCGGTATAATGAAGGTGGTGGGGACCGGCCCAAATATACAGAAAAATCAGTGCCCAAAAGTGAACGATGGACAGTTTATAGCTGTAAACAGGGCGGTTGGCCTGCTTGGGTACGAAATAATACATCATGCCCAAAAAGCCTGCGGTCAAAAAGAAGCCCACCGCGTTGTGTCCATACCACCATTGGGTCATTGCATCCTGGACACCAGAAAACAGCTGAACTGACTTGCTACCCCAGATGCTGACAGGCACCGCCAAGTTGTTCACAATGTGCAACATCGCGACTGTTATGATGAAGGCCAAGAAGAACCAGTTGGCAACATAGATGTGCCGTTCTTTGCGCTTGATGATCGTTCCTAAGAAAACAATCAGATACGCGACCCAAACGATTGTAAGCCAAATATCAACGTACCATTCCGGCTCTGCATATTCTTTGGATTGCGTGGCCCCCAAAAGATAGCCCGTTGCCGCCAGAACGATGAAAAGTTGGTAGCCCCAAAAGACAAACCAAACCAGGTTCCCTCCGAACAACCGTGTCCTGCTGGTACGCTGAACGATATAAATGGACGTGCGATCAATGCGTTTCCACCGAATGCAAAAATGACCGCAGAAGTGTGCAAAGGCCGCAAGCGGCCAAAATTTCCGAATGGTTGTGCCCACTCCCAGTTTAACCCCGGAAATGCCAACTGAAAGGCAATGAAAGTGCCCACGCCAAGGCCCGCGATCCCCCAGAAAGCAGTTGCCAAAAGGCCAGCACGAACCGGGTCGTCCATATAGTCTGTGCTGGAATATTGCGGGCGGGAGTCGCCACTTTTGCGAAGGATCCAAACGAACAACACTGCTGCGACAAGCAGTACAATCAGCCCATGTGCGCGAAATGCCAAATCGTTGCCTTGTTCGGCAGCATAAGTTGCTACCAAAGCAATCAATACCAAAACACTGAGTTTAACTGCATCCGCCATACCAGCCCTTTCCAAATCTCCAAAAAAGACGGAATCGGAGTCCGCCGTTTGGATAACCTTGGCGTGGTTTTGGGATTTGCACTTTGATCTATGTCAAAACCGCCAGATAAGCTGACGCTAAATCTGATTTTATTACGTATTGATCTGAATCAAAGAAGGCTGATTTCGATCAGCTTAAGCTGAGCCCATGAACAATTTAACCATCCTGCAAGAGTACGGCCTTTTTGACGCGAAGGTGCCGCGCTAAACCAGTTATCCCCCAGCCAACCGCTTCAAAGTGAATGTTGGCGCCAAGGTGCAAAGCGATTGGCTTCGTCGGCTGCCGGCCGAGGAGCCAGTCTCTTTGTATTTCCACATCCCGTTTTGCCGCCGCTTGTGTTGGTTTTGTGCATGCCGAACACAGGGCACCCAAACGATGCACCCGGTCGAAGCATTTTTGAATGACTTGATACATGAAATCGCCTTGGTTTCTGCGCAATTGAAAAGCAAGCCAAAGATTGCGCGTTTGCATTTAGGGGGTGGAACACCAACACTGCTTTCTGGGGAACAGATGGCACGGCTGTTGGAGGCTATAGATCAGCACTTCACTAGGACATCCGATTGCGAATTTTCGGTGAAGATTGATCCGACCGAAGCTGCCGATGATGTTTTGGATATTTTGGCTGAACGGGGGATGACCCGTGCCAGTATTGGCGTGCAAGACTTTGCGCCCAAAGTGCAGGTGGCCATTGGCCGGGTGCAAAGTTTTCAGCAAACGCAAGCAGTGGTGGATCGATTGCGCGCGGGCGGTGTTGAAAGTTTAAATGTGGACTTGTTATACGGCTTGCCGTTTCAAACACTGGAGACCTTGCTTACGACTTTGGATCAGGTGCATTCGCTTAGCCCTGACCGAATGGCGCTGTACGGGTATGCCCATGTGCCGCACATGTCCAAGCGGCAGAGGTTAATTGCCACAGATTCTTTGCCCAACACCTTGCAACGGTTTGAAGCTGCCCAGTTGGCAAAGCACAGATTGCAAGATTTAGGGTACCTGCCGGTGGGGATCGATCACTTTAGTTTAGAAACCGATAGTCTTGCAGCCGCTGCCCAGTTGGGAACATTGAGGCGGAATTTTCAGGGTTATACGGACGATCCATGCGCCACGCTTATCGGTTTTGGCGCATCGGCAATTTCCCGATATCGGCAGGGCTTTGTGCAAAACGCCGTGGCAACAGCGGCCTATCAAATGCATATCAGGGAAGGGCGATTGTCCGGTCACAAGGGATATGTTCTGACGCCGGAAGATGCATTTATTGCAGACGCCCTTGATCAATTGATGTGCCAAGGCAGCATAAATGGCAAAACCTTGGCGGTGTCCCATCCGGCATACGCCGATACCGTTCAGCAGATTTTCCAAGATCTGCAATTTACTTTTCCAAGAGCTTTAGAACGATCGGACGAAACGATGAACTTGAAAAGCGGCATGGAACAACTGGCCCGTGTGGTCGCCGCCCATATCGATACGGCCTTGCAGGCCGAACATGTGCACCGCGTCGCGATTTAATGTTGTGATTACCGGCGTTTATCGGCGTGGCTAAGGCCAATACTTAGATTTTGGAAATGAAGCCTGATCGCGGCGAAATATTAATTTCGCTGCTTTTGATCCATGTCATGAAGCCGATGATTCAGCCTGCGAAACTCATCTCAAAGCGAAAGGAAAAAACATGTTCAACAACATCATCGTTCCAGTCGAACTTGGAAAATCAGATGCCTATGAAAGTGCAGTGCAGGCAACGTCTGCGCTGTTGAGTGAAGGGGGGGAAATAACTTTGTTGCACGTGATTGAACCTATTCCAACCTATGCCCAATCTTACATTCCACCAGATTTTGAGGTCAAATCCAGGGAAGATATTCAACACCAACTGGACAGCATGGCCCGGAAAATTAAATGTCACAAAAACTGCTGTCATTCTGGGTGGTGCGGGGCGCAGCATCGTCGATTGGGCAAAGGCAAACGAAGCAGATTGTATCGTGGTCAAATCGCACAAGCCAAACTTGACTGATCTTTTCCTTGGGTCCACCGCCGCTTGGGTCGTACGACACGCACAAACCAATGTTCTAGTGCTTAGATAAGATCTAATTGTTTTGGGG
>JAHDCP010000120.1:3730-5848 GCA_020629775.1 Planktomarina sp. | reverse complement strand
TTTCCTTTCTTTTGTTTGAGCGGGTGACACTCGTGTCAGCACCAGGCTAGCAGCGATCAAGGTCTATGAATTGATCCCGATCAATGCTGCCTGGCGCATGGGCATCGCGCTGATTTCGCGCAACGCGGCCTGTAACAGGGCGTTGTGCAAGTCAGGGTCTGCGTCTGCGTTTTCAAGATGGCAGCGCCGAAATGGTTGCAACCGAACGTCGGTCAAAGCATCGCAATCTGTGTTGTGCAAATCGTTGGCGGGAAAGCCCACGATATCGCCGGGGTATCCGAATGCGATCACTTGGCGGCGGCCATCGGGCAGCAACCGGGTCAACCGCAACACACCGCATTTGACTTGATAAAGCCGCACCACTTCATCGCCTTCATAGAAAAGGTAGTCCCCACACTTGAGGGACGTTTCAGCGGTGCGGCCGGAGGTTTCCGTCAAGGGAACGATAAAAGCTTGAGCAGCATTTGCGCGAGAGATGGTGACGTACATTTGGCAAACCTCCATTTGGTATGGGGTCACCTTGATATGTTTGTGTAATCTGAATTACTGTCCGCGCAGTAAGTTTTGTATCGTTTTGTAACCAAACTTTGTTTGCTGTTGCGTGTCACAACGAAAATGATTGCCAGAAGCGCGGGCTTCTTGCGTGTTTAATGGGATCAAAATGCAAGACCAGACCATCCTTGTTGTTGAAGACGATCCCAAGATTAAAAACCTTTTGCGCAACGTGCTTGAAGGGGAAGGGGCTGTGGTTTTGGAGGCGGATCAATCATCACCGGATCCAAATCATCGGCAAAATCTGTCTTGATGCGGTAGGTCGCGCCAATGGTGCGCTTCAGCAAAGTAAGCGTGTTGGTGCAGACTTCACGCAAATCAGATTTGATCGGCACACCAAGCCTGCGCGCTACAACAGAATGGGCCAGTTCGTGAAAAAGCAAAGACACAAACAACCCCAACATGCCCAAAAGTGCCATCACCACATAAAGCTGGGGTGACTGACCGGGCAGGGCGTTTGGGAAAAACTGTTGTGACAGGGTCCAGGTGATCAAGGCAGCAATCACCAGCCAACTTGGATCCACTTTGATATCAAAGCGGGCAATGGAAAAAAGCTTTACCGAATTCGCAAACATGGTGGCCCATCCTTTTGAAATCTTACTGCCGGGCAGGCAGGGGAAATCGCGGCGATTTATCCAAAATGGAACAACCCCCCAACGCCGTAAGCCAGAAGGGCCGCAATCCCCCCAATGAACAGTGTCTCGGCACCAGACCGCCACCACTTCGACAAAGACCACCGGCTTTTGCCCGCACCGATCAAGAAAAACGTGAACAATGTGGCATAAAAGGGCAAAGGGATTGGGCAACCCAAGGACAAAGGGCACCAAAGGCACGGACCCTGCCAACATGAAGGCCACAAATGTGGCCAACGCAGCGCGGCCCGGGTTTGGTTCATTGCGCGCCAGGCCGTATTCATCGGTCAGCATCATGGCGATCCATTTTTCCTTGTTTTGGGCAATGGCATCCGTTGCCTGATCCAACAGCGACCCCGACAGGCCCCGCAGGGCAAGGATTTGCCGCAGTTCTTCGCGTTCACCTTCGGGGTGTTCTGAAATATGACGTTCTTCGATTTCGACGGTGCGCCTGCGATCATCCAATTCGGCCTTGGTGCCAGAATAGTTGCTTGCCGCCATGGAAAACCCGTCTGCAAGAATGTTGGCCAAACCCAAAGCCACGATAATGCTGTGGGACAGCCCAGCCCCTGCCACCCCGGCCACAATGGCAAACGTGGTGACAGCCCCGTCAATCCCGCCATAGATCATGTCCTTCAGCGGGCTGTATTTTTGATCGGCCGTCAAACGGCGCTTCATGTCTTGTGGGGTGTGGGCGTGTTCTCGTGACATGGGCAAATCATGCCGCCAGATCGCCTGCGCCGATTGAGGTAAGTCAAAAATGGCAAAAGAAATCTGGTTACCTTGGGGGAATGCAATTTCCGACAACATCCCTTTTGCAAAGCTTTTTGGCCTTCATGCTGTGCGCTGGATTTGTCTGGATCGCTGGGGCGCATCTTGCATATCTGGCCGATGCGTTGTCAGACCGGTTCAAGTTGGCCAAGTCCCTGGTGGG
>JAHDCP010000120.1:0-3630 GCA_020629775.1 Planktomarina sp. | reverse complement strand
TGTCACAGCGACCAACGCTTCCTGCTACACAAACGGCGGGCCCTTATGAAACCCACAGAAAGGACAACACTATGTCTGCCAACATCGGAAACCCTGACCGTCTTTTGCGCGCCATCCTTGGCCTGGTTTTGTTTGTCTTGCCACTTATTAACGTGCCGGCGATTTGGTCCAGCGGCGTTTTGGCCTATGGCAGCATGGCCGTTGGACTGGTGCTGGTGGTGACGGCGGTGTTCCAGTTTTGCCCGCTTTATCGGATTCTGGGGATTTCAACCTGTAAGCTTTGAAACGCTGCGCCCCTTCAGGAAAATAGTCCCATGGTTTTTACACTTTTCATCGGGTCCGTCATGATGATTGGCGGCCTGGGCGTTTCCATTGCGCTTTTCAGCTTGGCCGTGCGCATGCTGCGTTGGCTGGATGATACAAAATCCTTTGGATACGCACACCTGCCGTTATTTTACGATCTTACGGTCGCATCCCTGTGGATCCTGTTGGTCTTATCAGGCTCCATTTGGGGATGGGCCTTGTTGTATTTGAATTTGGATCTTTTCAACGGCCTCGAACCCGCTTTGTATTTCGCCATCGCCTCGTTCACCACGGTGGGTTACGGGGATATTGTCTTGGAACCAGGTTGTCGGCTTTTGGCCGGCATGACCGCCACCCACGGCTTGCTGACGTTTGGGTTGTTCACGGCATTTTTGGTGGAAGCTTTCAATTTCCCCACCCGATCTAAACGCCGTTGACGCGAAAGAAAGGCTGAAGAGGCAACCGTTTTGCCGACCTGGAAATTTAACATAACTCTCATTCCGCGATTATTTTGATGCACAGACCACAAACGCAAAAAGCGCATGAACACTGTCACGCGCTTTTGGTGTTTTGGGTTAAATGCGCCGGGACGCTATTTCTTTAAGGGCGGCTCCGTTTCGTTTTCTGGGAACACACCGGGCGATGTTGGCAAGCCGTCATCATAGGCGGACAGGAAATCCAACATCATGGGCCGATTGTCGATGAACCCTTTGTATGTGGCCAATTCTTCAGGCAGGTCGCGGATCACGCGGTGCAAGCGGCGGCCCCATTTGGGGGATTTCACGATGTCTTGGAACGCGATCAGGTAACACCGGATTGGGAACACCAAAGCGTTGGACCGTGGCAGGCGGAAGAACGATTGCAATTCCACGCGCAGGTGCTGTTTCGCGCCGATGTTTTCGGGAGTCAGTTCCGTTTTTTGAATGCCCCATTTGTGATAATTCTCGGGCGACGTGTCCAACAGTGGGTTCACTGTCATGGTCCAGTTCAAACGCCGGGCTGGCGCGCCCTGGGGGATGTTCAGAAGGAATTTCAATGCCCGCTGGAAAATCCCCATTTCATGGGCTTTGGGCACGGGCGCGTGCCATTCAAAAAAGTTCATCCCAATGTCAAAATCCAAGGACCAATCGGCCTGGGTGGTGATCATGCCCGCGTCCATCCACAGGTTATCTTCGCGCTGATCCAGCACGCAGAAATCGCCCTGGGTTTGGCGGGTGATGTATTCCATCGGGCCATAGGGCAGCGTGGTTTCATCCATAAACGTGAACGTATCATCGATGCCCATGGGCTTGTTCACCCACCGCCATGTGTCGCCGTCGCGGTGCAGTTCAAACAGATCTGGGTAATCTTCGGACTTGGACACCATGATCAGTTCCAGCAGGTCCCAGCCCGCCAAGGTCATGTGCGGCAAAGATTGGCACCGCAGCGGGTCATCGGCCAATACCATGGCCCGGTCTGCCATTTCGGACACGTAATGTTCATCCACGTCGAACCGCTTTTCGTAAACGGACCCTTCCGGCCCGCCGCGGTGCTGTTCCATGTTCACCGAATACATGTAGCTGTCTTCGTGGAACGGAAACGGGAACCGTTCGATCGCCCAATCTGAATTTTTGAACGAATAATCGTCGCGGAATGTTTCTTTGTTAAACTGAATGGTCATCTGTCTAACTCCAATGATTTGCCCACAAAGCGGCTAACGCAGGGCATGATTTTCTTACCGGCGGCGTGTTCGTCTTCATCCAACCAGTGGTCGCGGTGAATGAATTCGCCATCGGCGGACACCACATCTGTTTCGCACTGCCCGCAGGCCCCGCCCCGGCACAGAAACGGTGCTTCCACGCCTTCGCGTTCGATGGCTTCCAACAAGCTTTCGTTTTCACCCACCATGATTGTCTTGTCAGACTTGCACAAACGCACCTCAAACGGCTTGCCCGGTTGCGGTGCGGTGAATTCTTCGGAATGCACGTTAGCGTCGGGCCAGCCAGCGGCCGATGCCGTGGCATGCACCCAATCGATCATCCCCTTTGGACCACAAACATAGGCGTTTGTGCCCAAGGGTTGCCCATCCAACAGGGTTTCCAGGTCAATCCCCTGCCCTTGGTCGTCGTAGTACACATGCACCTTGTTGGGGTACTTGTATGTCAACTGATCGACATAGGTGCCCAGGGCCTCGGACCGGACGGAATAGTGCAGTTCCCAGTTTCCATTGGACCGTTCCAGTTGCGCAATCATCGCCATGAAGGGCGTGATGCCGATGCCGCCCGCCAGAAACACGTGCTTTTTCGCGCGCAAATCCAAGGAAAACAGATTCACCGGATATGTGATCTGCATCGCATCGCCGACTTTCACGTTGTTATGCATAAACAACGACCCGCCCCGCCCTGCATCATCCCGGCGCACCGAAATGGCATAGGTGGACCGTTCAGCAGGATCGGACATCAAAGAATACGGGTTCAACCGGGGTTGGCCGCCGTCATCCATGTGGACCACAGTGTGGGCCCCTGCGGAAAACGTGGGGAATTGCGCCCCGTCTGGGCGTTGAAATTCAAACCGGGTCACCAGATCGTTCAACGGCACCACAGCGGTGACGGTGACATCGATCTTTTCGGCGCCAGCTTTGGCTTTTTGGGGGGCAGCACTCATTTATACAGCTCCACTTGTTCGGGGACATTGCCGGGGTCTTCGGCATCGATACACACACCTTGGAAGGCGGCCAAACGCCGGGAATAATGGTCCCGCACAAACAGGTTCAGCCCGCAGTGCGAACAGACAAACGGATCAGTCATCACGTCTTCGGTGATGCCCTTGCAATGCACGCATTGCATGCGGCGCGCCACGGACCCGCGATGTTCCGTTTGAATGGCGGTGTGGGGGATGCCCGCTTGCATACATTCGTTTTGAGCCTGGCCCATCAGACCTTCGGTGCCTGTCAGATACACTTGGGTGCCCATATGCGCATCTTGCAAAACGCGCTGAATCCGCTGAACGGACGCGGCATAGGTGGGGCCTTCGTAATATTGTGCTGGGTTCAACGCCCGCAGCTTATCGCCAAAGTCTGTGCCTTTGGGGATGAATATAATGTGCGTTTTGGCCATCAGATCGGCGTTTTGTTTTGCCAAATCCAAAATCGCCTGCGCCCCTTCGGCGTCGGCGATCATCAGGTGGTGTTTGCCAGGGCGCACTTCAAGCGTGCCATAGACCGGGCGGCTTTTGATGCTTTCCGGGAATTTGAATGTCGACATCGCGGGGGGATCTCCCTTGTGTCTGTGGGAAAAAGAAGGGCGCGGTCTGTCCAACCGCGCCCCGTGTTACATCAGCCTTTGGCGC